>DAOVNV010000102.1 GCA_030630015.1 Desulfuromonadales bacterium
AATGTTTGCATCATTCTGATTGAGCCGCAAGGACCTCGCAACATCGGTTCTGTGGCGCGAGCCATGGCTAACTTCGGGATGAATGATCTGCGCCTGGTGCAGCCGCAGACCGATCACCTGCAGGAAGAGGCTCGCCAGATGGCGGTCAAGGCGGGAGGCATCCTCGAACAGGCGCGAATTTGTCCCGACCTTCAGACCGCACTTGCCGATTGCCACTGTGCCTTCGGTACGACCCGGCGGCTCGGCAAGTATCGGGTTGATATCCTGAACCCTGACGATGCCGCTCTGCAGGTGCTGCCTTTACTCGAAGAGGGTCGGGTGGCGATGGTGTTCGGCCGGGAGGATAGGGGGCTGAAAACGGAAGAGATCGATCTATGCCAGCGACTGGTCACCATTCCGACCGACGACCGGCTGCCGTCGATGAACCTCGCGCAATCGGTGGGCATCTGCCTATATGAAGTCTATCGCCAGCATGGCCGAGCCCTTGGCAAGACGACCGGTGGCAAAAAACTCGCCGAAGCACCTGATGTCGAAGCGATGTTCGCACATATGCACCAAACCTTTCTTGATATCGACTATCTCAATCCGCAAAATCCAGAGCATATCCTGCGGACCTATCGGCGTCTGCTCGGTCGGGCCGGGCTGGATCCGCGTGAAGTACGCGCACTGCGCGGGCTATTGAGCAGCATCGACTGGGTGGAAAGCGAGCGACGCAGGCTCGCTGAAAAGGACGAGGATGAAACCGTTTAGACAGGAAAAGCTGCCGAACGGTCTGCAGATTAAATTCTTCGACGAAACGAATCGGTACTTTGGCGATTACCACCGGGTTTGCCTGCGGGTCGTCATGACGTTCGACCTGGAGGTCCCCGGTACGGCTGATCTCAGCGATGCCCCTTTTTGGAATGAGGTCAGGTCGTCTTTCGGACAGACTCTGGATGTCACGAAAAGACTGGAGCGAATGGGGGTGCCGGGCGCAGCGGTCAAGCAAACCGTTTCAGATCTGATCGATGACTTTCTCAAAGCCGCCGATGAATACATGTCTCGTCCCGACTATCCCCGGCGACTCGCTCAAGGGGAACTTGTCAGGCTTAATAAAAACCTTCGCTTTTATTAAGCAGGAACGCGGGACGAGGGACGCGGAAAACCAAAGAATAAAACGAATTGGTTCTTTGGCTTACTTCCGTTCACTGTATTCACTCATCAATTGTTTGGTGTAGTTGTGTGTGTGGTGCCTTTGCCTTTGACCCCCGCGTCCCTCGTTCCGCGTCCCGCGTACCAGGGTTCTTAATGCTTGAATTGCAGATCGATAAATTGACCCACGGTGGTCGCGGTATGGGTCGACATGACGGCAAGGCGGTGTTCGTGCCGCTGACCTGCCCGGGCGACCTGGTCCGGTGCCGGGTGACGCGTGACAAGGGACGGTATGCCGAAGCGGAACTGCAAGAGATTATCGAACCCTCGGAGTTGAGGCGTGAACCGCCCTGTCCGCTGTTCGGTGAGTGTGGTGGTTGCCAGTGGCAGCACCTGCCGTATCCAGTCCAGTGCGACTGGAAAATGCAGATTTTTAAAGAATTTCTCTGTCGCCGTGACATTGTTGCCGCAGAAAACATCCTTCCTTTGGCGGCGGCTCCCGAAGAATTCCATTATCGCAATCGCGTTCAGCTCAAGTGCAGAATGACCGATCGTGGCATGGTTGTCGGTTTTTACCGCAGCGGCAGCCATTTCGTGGTGGATGTCGAGCGCTGCCTACTGATTGCTCCCCCGATCCAGAAGGTCCTGACGTTCTTGAGGGTTGAACTTGCCTCTGCTCCCACCCCTGCGTCCATTTCGCAGATCGATGTCAGTTGTGGTGACGGCGGTGAGGCTCGGGTCATACTGCATGCGTTGCCTGAAACTGGCGATAAATTATTGCCCTGGTTGGCTGCAACTGCGCAACGTGGCGGTTTCAACGCTTTTCTGCAGACCGGTCGCAAAGGCTCCCTGCGCTGTGCCTGCGGGACTGCGGATCTGGTGCAGCGAGTTGGGTCGGACCGGGTCGAACTGCAAGCCGGACCTGGCTGCTTTACCCAGGTTAACCGGGCGCAGAACAGCGTCTTGATCGATGCGGTCGTGGCCGCCGCTGACTTGCAGGGCGGCGAGAGGGTCCTGGACCTGTTCTGCGGTATTGGCAATTTCAGCCTGCCGCTGGCCCGCCGGGCAGCCGAGGTGGTCGGAGTCGAGGACTTTGCTCCAGCGATTGATGATGCCCGTCGGAATGCATCTGCTAACCAGATTGGCAATGCCCGTTTTTTTGCCGAAGATGCCCGTGGCGCTATCCGGCGCCACCAGTCCGGGGGCAGGTTCGATCTGGTGGTGCTTGATCCGCCGCGCAGCGGTTGTTCTCCGATCGTGAAGGAACTGCTTCAGGCCCAACCGGAACGAATCCTGTACGTCTCCTGCAACCCGGCGACCTTGGCCAGGGATTTGAGCCTGATGGTTCACAACGGCTATGCTGCAGTACAGAGCCTGCCGGTCGACCTCTTTCCGCAAACCTGGCACCTGGAGAGCATATCTCTGCTTGAACGGGTGGGCTGAAACCGATTTTTTGCTTGCAATTCAAGGGGGATTCCTGCTAAAAAGGGTTCACATCTTTGATGCTGTACTGAAAGGTGGGCTTTAGGGCTCGCTTTTTTTATTGGCTGAAGCACAGTGGAAGCTGGTACGTGGCTCTATGTCAACGGAACTACTGAAAACGATACAGGGCTTGGTTGATCCGATCCTCAACGATTCCGGGCTGGAATGCGTTGATCTCGAGTTTAAGAGGGAGGGGCATGATCAGGTTTTGCGCATCTTAATTGACAAGCCTGATGGGGTGTCTCTTGACGATTGCATCAATGTCAGTCGTGAAGTCAGTGCTATTCTGGAGGTGGAGGATCCGATCAGCAAGGCGTATCGGCTCGAAGTCTCTTCACCAGGGCTTGATCGGCCACTTAAGAGAGCTGAAGATTTTGAGCGTTTTTCCGGGCAGTCGGTCAAGGTGAAGACCTGCACGATGATCGATCCGGACGGGCGCGGATATAAAAGAAAGACGTTCAGGGGCGAGCTTCTTGGTCTGACAGATGAAGGCATTTGTATTTTGCAGACTGATAAAAAGGGCGGTAAGGTGGTTCTTCCGCTCAGCGAGATTGCCAAAGCCAACCTGGAACCCGAATTTTAAACATCTAAGCCAATTTTAGCGCTGGACGGGCCTGTCAGGCCGTTCGCCACGCAGGGGGCGTGAATGGATAACATCAACCTCAATCATATTATCGATCAAGTGGTCAAGGACAAAGGCATTGATCGGGGTGTTCTGGTCGAAGCGCTCGAAGCTGCAGTCTTGTCGGCGGCCAACAAAAAATATCGAAACACCCGCGACCTCGAGGCGCATTTTAACGATGAACTCGGTGAAGTCGAAGTGTTCGAATTTGTGACAGTTGTCGAAGAGGTTGAAAACTCCTACCAGGAAATCGACCTCGATGAGGCCCGTGAAATCGACCCGGAGGTAGAGGTTAACGACTCCCTCGGCATGAAACTGGATGCCAGCAATTTTAGTCGGATTGCGGCCCAGACAGCCAAGCAGGTTATTATCCAGAAGGTTCGTGAGGCCGAGCGTGAAGGCGTCTTCAACGAATTCAAGGATCGCATTGGTGAACTGGTGAACGGTATTGTGCGTCGCTACGAACGAGGTGACCTGATCGTTGATCTGGGTCGTACGGAAGCGCTTCTGCCGCATCGCGAGCAAGTGCCGCGCGAGAACTACCGCCAGGGGGACCGGGTTCGTGCCTATATTTCAGAAGTGCGCATGGCCACTAAGGGCCCACAGGTTATTTTGTCGCGTACTCATGTCGGACTGATTTCGGAACTGTTCCGACTGGAGGTCCCGGAAATGGCTGAAGGGATCGTTGAGATCGAGGCGGTGGCCAGAGAACCTGGCAGTCGCGCCAAAATTGCGGTTACCTCCAGTGACTCTGACGTTGATCCGATTGGTGCCTGTGTCGGTATGCGCGGGTCGAGGGTTCAGAATGTCGTTTCTGAACTACGCGGCGAAAAGATCGATATCATCGCCTGGACTCCCGATATCGCCCGCTTTGCCTGTGCTGCGCTGGCTCCGGCTGATGTGACTCGGGTTTACGTGGATAACGAAGAAGAATCACTCGAGATTATTGTGCCGGATGATCAACTTTCCCTGGCCATTGGCAAAAAGGGCCAGAATGTGCGCCTCGCCGCCAAGTTGACCGGCTGGAAAATCGATATCATGAGCGAAGCCCGGGCTGCGGAAATTGAGCTTGAAGAGTTGACCTCTGCGAACCGTGAGGATGCTGAGGCTGGTGATGGCGAGGTCGAAGAACTGGCCAAAAATATGGCAGCCAAGGATGCCATTGCCTTCATCGAGGAGGCTGTGTCCGTTGATGAGCTTGAGCACTGGATCGAAGGTGACAGTCGGGTGACTGTGCTTCGAGCATATGAAGCCAGGGTTGCTGAACAGTCTGACTCCGACGGGAGCAATGAGTCTGCGGAGAACACCGGGGACGCCACGGAAGAGGAGTAGCTCTTGGGTCGCGGCAAGGTGCAGAGAACCTGTCTGGGGTGTCGCCAGGTCAGGGATCAGGGCGACTTGATTCGTTTCGTGTGTCCGCCTGACGGGACTATTCTGGTCGATTACCGCCATCGCCTGCCGGGACGTGGTGCTTATGCCTGTCTGGAACAGGACTGTATCGATCAGGTGTTGCGTAAGCGACAGTTCAATAGGGCCTTTCACAGGGAGTGCACACCGGTTTCCAGCAACGAGCTGTTTGAATCGGTTCGTCTGGCCATGCTTGAACGGATGGAGAATTTGCTGGGAATGGCACGCAAATCCGGACAGTCGACTGCTGGAAGCAATGCAGTTTTGGCGGCCCTTGATCGATCCGGTCCGCCAGCGGTGATCGTTTTTGCAAAAGATGTTTCTGTTGGAGTGGCTGAAAAGGTTGAACGCAAGGCCCGGCACCACGATGCCGAATGTCTGTATCTGCTTGACAAGGTGACGCTGGGGCGCCTTTCAGGCAGGTCGGAATGCAGTGTCCTCGCACTTTCAGGTGGAACGCTGGCTGAAGCCTTCCTGCTTGAATGGAAACGGTACTGCCGAACTTTAGGGGAGAATTGATGTCAAAGATTCGTGTTTACGATCTGGCCAAACAGCTGGGTATGGACAACAAGGAACTGGTCGATAAACTTGGTCAGGCCGGTATAGAGGTCAAGAATCATATGAGTGCCCTTGATGATGCGGAAGTCCGCAAGTTCGAAGAGTCCCGATCAGAGTCCGAGGCGGAAGCCAAGGCCCCGGAGGTCGAGGTTCAGGAAAAGCGCATCGGTTCCGGTTTGATCCGCAGGCGCAGCAAGGTCAAGAAAGTTGTGGTTGAGGAGCCTCCGGTGGAGGAGATTGTAGCTGCCGAGGAGAAGCCGGCCGAAGCTATCATTTCCGCAGCAACGAAGCCGGTTGTCACTGCACCGGAACCTGTCGTTGAGGAAACTGACAAGCAGCAGCCTGTGGGAACAGAAGGCCCTGCCCCCGTAGGAGTCGAGCCGGAAGAGGTGGCGCCACAAGCTGCTGTTCCGGAAGAGAAGACAGAGGAAAAGGCCGCTGTCAAAGAGGCCGAGCCCTCTGCAGAGGCAGCTGCTCCCACGGCAAAAGTAAAAAAGGCGGCCCCCAAACCGAAAGGGTCGACAACGCGCGCCAAGATTCTTGGTCGCGTCGAACTGCCGCAGAAGGTGGTACCTCAGCCTCGTAAGAGACCAGCGGCGGCTCCGACCAAAAAACGTGCTGACCGGCCCGAGCGGACGGCACGTCCCAAGACGCCCAGTATAGCGCCCATGGCTCCGCCCGATCCTGATGCTTTGACCAAGGAGGGTCGCAGCAAGAAAAAGAGGAAGAACAAGGTCGATTCCGGCAGTACCGCCGGCGCAGGTCGACCCATGCGCCGCAAGGACAAGCGCGAAGTTTATGAACCAGATCGCAATGAACGCTACCGTAAGGGACGGAAATCCAACCGGCCGGCCAAGAAGACGGAGATAACGGTCTCCAAGGCGATCAAGCGCAAAATCCGTATCAGCGACGTCATCAGCGTGGGTGAGTTGGCCAAGCGCATGGGTATCAAGGCCAACGACCTGATCAAGGAATTGATGGCCCAGGGGCAGATGGTGACGATCAACCATCCCCTCGATTATGAATCTGCTGCTATCCTTGCCGCAGAGTTCCAGTATGAAGTCGAAAATGTGGCCTTTGACGAAGAGACCATCCTTGCTCACTCCGATATTGAGATTGACCAGGAAAGCCCCGATCTGCTGAAACCGAGACCGCCGGTGGTGACCATCATGGGTCATGTCGACCATGGCAAGACCAGCCTTCTTGATGCCATCCGCGCAGCGAATGTAACTGAGGGTGAGGCTGGAGGCATTACCCAGCATATCGGTGCTTACGATGTGGATCTGGGTGGCCGCAAGATCACCTTCCTCGATACCCCTGGCCACGAAGCCTTTACGGCGATGCGTGCTCGTGGTGCCCAGGTGACTGACCTGGTTATATTGGTTGTCGCTGCGGATGACGGTGTCATGCCCCAGACCAAGGAGGCGATCAACCACTCCAAGTCAGCAGGGGTGCCCATCATCGTAGCAGTCAACAAGATCGACAAGCCGGGAGCCAATCCTGAACGTGTCAAGCAGGAGCTTGCCGATCTCGATCTGCTGCCGGAAGATTGGGGCGGTGAAACGATCTTTGTCGAAGTGTCCGCGAAAGAACATACCAATATTGAACAGCTTCTCGAAATGATCCTGCTGCAGGCCGAGGTGATGGAGCTTAAGGCCGACCCGGACAAACGCGCCCAGGGCACGGTTGTCGAGGCGCGGCTGGACAAGGGACGCGGCGCGATAGCCACCGTTCTGGTCCAGCACGGTACCCTGCATGTCGGTGATCCGATTGTTGCCGGTCTGCATTACGGCCGGGTTCGCTCCATGGCTGATGACCGGGGTCAGGTCCTCAAGGACGCTGGTCCGTCCGTGCCGGTAGAGGTCACCGGTCTCTCGGGGGTTCCTTCAGCGGGTGATTCCTTCTATGCCCTGGAGGACGAGAAGACTGCCAAGGATGTCGTGCAGCATCGTCAACAGAAGTCTCGGGAGGCTGAACTGGCCAAACATAGCAGGATCTCTCTCGAGCAACTCTACGCCCGTCTCCAGGAAGGCGATGTCAAGGAGCTCAAGGTCATCATTAAGGCTGACGTGCAGGGCTCCGTCGAGGCTGTTGCCGATACGCTGTCCAAGCTTTCGACCGATGCCTGTCGCCTACTGGTGACCCACTCCGGGGTCGGCGGTATTTCCGAAACGGACATCAGTCTGGCCGCTGCCTCTGACGCCATCGTGCTCGGTTTCAACGTGCGCCCCGCACCGAAAGCTGCCGGGTTGGCCGAACTGGAAGGTGTTGATATCCGGCTCTATAGCGTCATCTACGATGCGGTCAATGATATCAAGAGCGCCATGGAGGGTCTGCTCGAGCCGACTCTCGTCGAGGAGGAGCTCGGTCGCGCCGATGTCCGTGAGACGTTCCATGTAACCAAGGTGGGGACAGTTGCCGGCTGTTACGTGACCAGCGGCAAGATCCTGCGCAACGCCAAAGCCCGTCTGTTGCGCGACGACGTGGTGATCTGGACCGGCAAGCTCGATTCCCTGAGACGCTTCAAGGACGATGTCAAGGAGGTTGCGACCGGCTACGAGTGTGGTATCGGCCTCGAAAATTACAATGATATCAAACCTGGCGACGTGATTGAGGCTTTTGAGGTCAAGGAAGTCAAGACATTGCTGTAAGTCAGCTATAAACTTTAAGCGGTAAGCTGTAAGCTGTAAGCAGTGCCGCTGTACGGTGTCGGGTGGTTATGGTTGTTGGTGTGTTGCGTCTTGATTTACGCCTGCACGGTGTCCAGAGCTTGAAAGAGAAGCGTGGTATCGTGCAGAAACTGCTTGCCCGCTGCCGCAACCGCTATCCGGTCAGCTGTGCTGAAATCGACTATCAGGATCTCTGGCAGAGGGCTGGTCTCGGTTTTGCCGTTCTGAGTTCCAGCGAACAGGTTGTTGCCCCGATCCTCGAACGTCTGGAGGATGATGTCGCCGACAGCGGTCTTGCTGAATTGATCAAAAGTGAAATAGAGTTTATTCACTGTTAAGCTTCTATCTTTTTTGTCTCAGTCTCAGGGCGTCATTTTCCCCTCTATTTATAGTATCGTCTTTAAAAGCCTTTGCTTGGGCCA
>DAOVNV010000172.1 GCA_030630015.1 Desulfuromonadales bacterium
CGATTTGCTCGCTGCTGGTCGGGAAAACCACCACGTCGGGGAGATGTTGGATTCCCGGGGTCGCGTCGTAGGAGAAGGTTAGAAGATCCTCTTTCTCGTTCAGGACATTCCTTGCGCCAAGGATTTCAACCAGCTTGCCGATGTCTGCTTTGCTTATCATTTATGCCTCCACAGGGAAAATATAATTTTCAGCTTGCCACGCCGTAGCCTCGGCGAAGGCGGGTCCCCTCAGCTCTTAGTCTTCAGCCTTTCGGCCAACAGTTCGATGGTGTGCACGGCCCGGGTCTTTTTCTCCTGTTTCTCCAGTCCGCCACGGATCTGCATCAGGCAGCCTGGACAGTCCATGGCGACACAGTCGGCACCGCTGTTTTCTATATCCTTGAGTTTGTCATTCAGGATGTTTTTTGAAATATCCGGATGGCTGGTGAACGAGTATGAGCCGCCGAAACCGCAGCAGCGGTCAGCGTGCTCCATCTCGACCAGCTCGGCGCCCGTGGCCCGGATCAGTTCGCGCGGTTCCTGCCAGACACCGACCCCCCGCTTGAGGTGGCAGGCGTCGTGGTAGGTGACTCTCTCCGGTCCCGGTAGTCCTTCGAACCGGTCGGCCGCCTGCAACTGGTTGACGATGAAGCTGGCGGCATCGACGGTGATCGCGGCCAACCGCCGGGCCTTGTCGACCCAGGCTGGGTTGTCGTGCAGATGCTCGACAAAATCGCGCTGCAGCGCGATGGTGCAGGTCGGGCAGGTGGTCAAAACAAAATCTGGATCGTCCTTGAGCAAGGCATCGATATTCTGCTTCGCCATCTCGACCGCGGTCTCCTTGTCGCCGGAGTACAGGGCCGGGATGCCGCAGCAGTTCTGCTCCTTCGGGTAACTGACCTGAATATCGAGTCGGTTCATCACGGTTACCAGATCAATGCCGAGTTCCGGGTAGATGAAATCATTGGCACAGCCGCCATACAGGGCGACCTTGTAACGCGGCTGTTCGACTTGCTGCGGCAGATTGTCAAACAGGTCACGCAACGGCTTCTCCGCCACCGTCGGCAAGGTGCGCCATTCGGTCAGGGAAGAGAAGAACAGCGGCAGATGGCGGATGGTCCTCTCTCCACGGGTGACCGGCTTCTGCAGTAGACTGGCGGCGCGGATCAGGCTGTGGAACAGCTTGCGATTGCGCATCACCTTCCGGAAAACGAGTGCTTTGCCGGCGCCGATCCCTTCTGCATCCCCGACCTGTTCGCGCAGACTCAGGATAATGCTCTCCAGATCGATCTTCGATGGGCAGACGGTGACACAGGCGCGGCAGCCGATGCAGGCCCGGACCAACTCAGCGGCATGCTCCAGGCCGTGGTAGAAGGCGGTCAGGATGATGCCGATGGCGCCGATATAGATATGACCGAAGACATGGCCGCCGACGGTCTGGTAGACCGGGCAAACGTTGGCGCAGGCGCCGCAGCGAATGCAGTTAAGGGCAGCTTTGCAGTTCGGTGACGCGGCCAGGGTGCGACGGCCGTTATCGAGCAGGACGATGTGCAGGTCTTTTGTCCCGTCGCCGCTCGGCACCGCACCGCGAATCCAGGTAACATAACTGGTCAACAGCTGGCCTGTGGCATTTTTCGGTAGAACCTGCACAATTTTGGCAGCATCTTCGAGAGTCGGCACAAGTTTTTCGATGCCGACCAGAACCACGTGGGTCGCCGGCAGGGTGCTGGTTAGGCGGGCATTCCCCTCATTGGTGACCAGGGCGATGCCGCCGGTTTCGGCGACGGCGATATTGGCGCCGGTGATGCCGATATCTGCATCGAGGTAGCTCTGACGCAATTGCTGGCGGGCGACCTCGACCAGGTGCTCGATCTCGGCCGGCTCTTCCTGACCGGTCTCTTTACCGAACAACTCGGCGATCTCCTCCTTGAACATATGGATGGCCGGCATGACCATATGGCTCGGACGCTGTCCGGCCAACTGGATGATCCACTCGCCGAGATCGGTTTCGAGGACCCTGGTCCCGGCCTTCTCCAGGGCGTCGTTCAGATGGGTCTCTTCGCTGGCCATGCTCTTGCTCTTGACGACCAGTTTTGCCCCCTTGGTGACCGCCAGTTGGGCAATGTAGTCGTTCGCCTGCTGGGCGCTGGCTGCGTGGTAGAGGGTGGCGCCGGCCGCTTCGGCGTTGCGGCAGAATTCGTCCAGGTAATGCTCAAGATTGTCGCGCACCTTGTCTTTCATATCGGAGATATCGGTTCGCAACGCTTCGAAATCGAGGCCGGCGAAAGCGTTTTCACGGGCCAGCAGGTAGGTATCGCCGAACTGGTGCAGGGCCTGTTGCAGCTTCGGTGTGGCGAGCGCCTGATCGATCTGTGTCCGGTACAGTTGGTTGCGTTTTTTATCCATCGTCAATTCTCCAGGGGATCGTCCGAGATTCCGGGCAGAAGAAGGATATGCAGCTGCTTCGGACCGTGTACGCCGATGGTCAGGACGCGCTCGATGTCGGCTGTGCGGCTCGGCCCGGTGATGTAGGCGATGAAGTTGCGCGCATCACGCTGATGCAGGGCGCGCAGGGGAGCAACGGCCGCGATCCCGTCAACCAGGATTTTGCCCGGATCGAGCAGAACAAAGTGTTGCTCGGGCAGGGTGCTGGCCAGGCGTGTCGCTTCATCGGTGCTTTCGAGGACGATGGTGCCGGTGTCGGCGATGCCGAAGTTGGCGCCGGTCAGTCCGCCTCCGGCCGCTGCCGCCTGTTGGCGAACATCACCGGTGACCAGGTTGACGCCGGCCTGTGCGAGGGTGTCCTGAATGCCGAGACGCTGCAGGCTCGGACTGTGCGGTAGGAGCAGGGTACCGGTCAGGTGCTCGGAAATGTAGGTCGCCGCAAAAACCGTGTCACAGTCCTGCAGCACGCTGGCGCTGGCCTTTTCGGCGACCCTGATAAATAGATCCAGATTTGACTCCGCCATGGATGCCTCCCTGTTAATTGGTCTTACCATTTAATCTATCCTATGTCAGATGTGCGATGTCTGTCAACATCAGATTATAACCGCGCTTTGCGTATTTGCAAGATCTATCGAATAAGTAGCTGAAATAACGGCAAAAAAACAGATCTTCAAAGCGTTTTATTCAGGCCCCTAAAACAATATTCTATTTTTTCATTGACAGCAGGCGCCCTTTCGGCATAGCCTTGCCGCAAATTGGTCAGACCAATAGCGGGAAAACTAAAAGGTGTTATAATTGGTCTGTTGGCAATTGGTCTTTTAGCACCACTGCAACAATGCAGCTGGTGAAACCCAAATGATAGGGAGGAAGAAATGAGGAAGGTAAGGATTGTATTGGGGGTTCTGCTGGCGATCTCCCTGATCGCAGCCCCGGCAGCCTTTGCTGCCAAGCGTGAGAAGTTTGGTGTCGATCAGCGCCACGTCGCAGTCAAGCAAGAGTTGCGCAAGATCAAACCTTCGGAAGAAACGTTCAAGTGGAAGATGGTCATGCCTTGGAGCAAGGGCCTGCTGTTCTACGATTTTGCCCAGCATTTCGCCGACTCGGTCAAGCTCGCCTCCGGCGGTCGTCTGGACATCAAGGTTTTCTCGGCTGGCGAACTGGTCGGCGCCATGGAAAGTTTTGACGCCGTCTCCAAGGGATCAGCCCAGGTCGGTCACGACTGGCCCGGCTACTGGAAAGGCAAGAACGAAAACTTCATCTCCTTCGCTTCGGTCCCCTTCGGCCTCGACGCGGAAGGCTACAACATCTGGCTCTATGAGCAGGGCGGCCTGGAGCAGATGCAGGAACTCTACGGCCGTTACAACCTGGTCGTCTTCCCGGCCGGCAACGGCGGCCAGGAGATGGGCCTCTTCTCCAACAAGAAGGCCACGACCCTCAAGGACTTCAAAGGGATGCGCCTGCGCACCGTCGGCTGGTTCATGGACATCATGAATCAGGCTGGCGCTTCAGTTTCTCCCCTGCCGGGCGGCGAGGTCTACCTGGCCCTGGAGCGGGGCGTCATCGACGCCGCCGAGTTCTCCGCCCCGGCCATCAACTTCCCGATGGGCTTCGATGACATCACCAAGTATGTCATCGAACCGGGCATCCACCAGCCCTCGGTCCAGTGCTCGGTCTTTTTCAACAAGGATGCCTGGGACAGCCTGCCGGCCGACCTGAAGTGGATCGTCAAGATCGCTGCCAAGGAGACCCAGCTCTGGTCCAATGCCTGGATCGAGAACCTCAACATCCAGGCGATCAACAAGTTCAAGGAGAAGGTCGAGTTCGTCACCATGGGCGACGCCGCCCTCTCTGCGATGGCCAAGACCACCAAGGACTACCTGGAGAAGCTCAAGGCCAAGAATCCTGACGTCAAGAAGACCCTCGACTCGCAGGAGTCCTTCAAGCAGGACTTCGCCACCTGGCGTGAGCAGCGCGGTCGCCTCGCTCCCTGGCCGATCGATGACTACATCAACGGCAAGCACACCCAGTAACAGACAAAGCAACCGGCCGGGAGTCCCCGCCTCCCGGCCGGTCTTTTCAACTCTTGCCGACAACGGCATTTTTTGCAAAGAGAGGTTCACAGATGTTCTCGATTGAGAAGAGCATTAACGGGATGAATGAAAAGATCGGCTACTTTACCTCTTTTCTGGTCATCCCCCTGGTGCTGGTAGTCGCCTACGAGGTGGTGATGCGCTATCTCTTCAACGCCCCGACCGTCTGGGTGTTCGAAGCCACCACCCTGATCTACGGCACCCACTTCATGATCGGCATCGCCTACACTCATAAGCACGACGGGCATGTCGCCATCGATGTGTTCGAGGCGCGCCTGCCGGAGAAACCGCGGACCGTCCTGCGCCTGATCGTCAATCTGGTGCTGTTCATGCCGATGATCGGCATGCTGTCGATCTGGTCGGTGATCTACGCCACCGACTCCTGGCGGAACTGGGAACACGCTTCCACATCCTGGGCGCCCCCGCTCTATCCCTTCAAGACCCTGATGGCCATCGGCTTCATCCTGCTGCTATTGCAGGGCGTTGCCAAAGGGATCCACGATTTCCGTTCCCTGACCGGTAAAGCTCAATAAGTTCAGCTGGAGATAAATCCATGAGTCCAGAATTTCTCGCAATTTCGATGTTCGTCTTCCTGATGGCCTCCATCGCCCTCGGGCATCCCCTGGCCATCACTCTGGCCGGCGTCGCCACCATTTTCGGCCTGATCGACAACGGCGGCAACGTTCCGGCTCTGCTCGACCTGTTCGTCAACAATTCCTGGGGGCTGTTTCAGAACTACACCCTGGTCGCCGTCCCCCTGTTTATCTTC
>DAOVNV010000053.1 GCA_030630015.1 Desulfuromonadales bacterium
ATATTGCTTGGTTTGGAACATGTAGATATGCCGGGCGAGTTTTCATTTGGCGCGTTTGCTGACTTGAGCTATGACATCATTGGCCCCCTGTGGGTCGGCGGCTTAGTCGGTGGGATCCTGTTTGGCAGCCTGGCCTATTTTATAACCCTGCGTCTGGTGCCTCTTATCAAGGGTTGGCGCATCCAGCGCTGGCCGCGGCGGGATTGGCACAGGAGAAACAAGTAGCGCGGGACCCGCCTTCGCCCACAGGGCTATGGCGTGGCAAGCGCGGGGCACGGAATGTGAAAAACCACTGCAAGGGGTCCCCTTTCGATTATGCCCATTCGCCCTAAAAAGAAGTTCGGTCAGAATTTCCTTCAAAATGAGCATGTCATTGACAGGATTTTGGCTGTAGCGGATCTGTCCGAAAATGACAGGGTTGTGGAGATAGGGCCGGGACTGGGGGCTCTGACTGATCGCCTGCTGGGTACGGGTGCCCATCTGCTCGCCGTGGAAGTTGATCACGATCTGGCTGCCTTGCTGACAGAGCGTGACGACCCGAACCTGAAGATTACAACCGGTGATGTCCTGAAGCTCGACTGGGCGGCACTGCTTCCCGAACCACCCTACAAGCTGGTTGCCAACCTGCCTTACAACATCTCCAGCCAGATCCTTTTCAAAATTCTCGATCACCGGGGGCTTTTTAGCCGCTTGGTTCTGATGTTCCAGAAAGAAGTTGGTGACCGGCTTGCAGCTGTCCCTGCTACGCGCGATTACGGCATCCTTTCCGTGCTCATGCAGACCTGGTACGATGTCAAGCGGGTCGTGCGTGTTTCCCCCGGCTCTTTTTATCCTCCACCCAAGGTTGAATCTGTTGTACTGCAGTTCGATCCTCTCTCCGAATCACGCTTTACAATTCATAATGAACGGGTTTATCGTACTCTTGTGCGCGGTGCTTTCACGCAGCGTCGCAAAACAATTCGCAACAGCCTGCTCGCTTCCGGGTGGTCGGCCGAAACGATCGACCGGATGCTTTCGGCTAATGATATCGATCCGAAACGTCGTGGTGAAACCCTGACTTTGCGGGAATTTGCCGAATTGAGCAATTTTCTGACCGACTGACTGCAGAGCATCAAGGACGCAGAACAGAGTAGACAAACAATAGATGAAAGCAACTCATCTTGACTTATCCTGTCTGCTGTATTCTGTGTTTTTTTTTTGCTTTCAGTTCAACAATGAGGAGTTATAGTTATGTTTGATGTGGTCGCCACGGTAAATGGTGCCCCGATATTCTCCGGAGATCTGCAAACGACCATGCAGAGCCTGGCCAGCGAGCAATTTAAAACCCGCCTGGAAGATGTGCCGGTTACTGCCAGGAGTGGACTCAGGGAGATGGCCCTGTCCCGGTTGATTGCCAGGGAACTGATCTACCAGCAGGCTTTAGCAGAGGTCGTTGTGGCCTCAGTCGAAGAGATCGAGACCGAAAAGAACAGAATCCTGAGGCAAATGGGCAATCCGACCGATTTCTTGGATCGACTGGATGCGGCAGGTATGGACGAAGCCTCTTTTGTGAGAATGCTGCGTAAGGACGTGACTGTCGACCAGGTGCTTGCCCGAAAACTGGATGAGATTCCCGACCCGGACGAGCAGAAAATCAGGACATTTTTCAGCAAGCATCCCGAAAAGCTGAAAAGCCCAGTTCAGGTCAGGGTCCGTCACATTCTCCTGCCCGATGATCCTCAGCGATTGGAGGCTTCCGAGACCATGGCCCGGGAACTGCTTTCAATGGCAAAACCGGAAAACTTTGAGGATTTAGCCAGGAAGCATTCTATCTGCCCCAGTGCCGCAGGCGGCGGCGACCTGGGATATGTGCGCAGTGAAGACCTGGATCCGAACTTTGCCGAAATGGCCTTTCAATTGCCGGTCGGTGAGGTTGGGGGGCCGGTTCGCACTCCATTCGGGTTTCACCTGTTGCTCGTTGAGGATCGGAGGATACCCGCTCCGCTGACCCTGGAAGAGGCCCGACCGAATATCATCAGGTTTTATAAACGCGAGGAAGCCTCACGCCGACTCGACGCCTGGGTCGAGGAGTTGCGCGCACTTGCCAGTATAGAGACTGCTTCAGTCGATTAATACTGAGTACCAGAATTTTTAATAGTATCTGCCGTTTGATGAGGAGCCAGAGATGGACGTTGTTATTGAAGGACACGGTCAGGAATTCAAGCAGCATTTCCAGCACATGCTTGAAGAAATCAATACTCTGCTCGAGAAAGAGAAGGATGATACGAGTGCCGCCTGGTTGAAATGCCTGGCAGAAAGCCTGCTGGTTTACAGCCACTCCCATGCTCTTCTTGAACTGCCTGCCGAGGAACTCCTCAGGCTGCTTCGCAAGTTTCTCAAATTCCTGTCGCTCCGCGAAACGACGACCAACGTCATGCCTTTTGCAACCGACGACAGGGAACAGTTTTATCTGCTGGTGAATGTCCCGGATGTTCCATTTCTGGTTGATTCCCTGAGTATGTTGTTCAGTGAACTCAATGAAAGAGCGACGATTATTTCACATCCGATCCTGTCTGTAGAGCGTCGTGATGGGAAACTGGTCGAACTGCGCAAGGGTGGCGGCAGCGGCAGTCACGAATCGGTCATGTTGATAGAGATAGATCGCCCCTTGCACGATGACGACGCTCTTCTCGAGCAGGTTCGGCAGCGACTGGAGTTGGTGCAGAATGTGGGCGCCATCCAGAGTGATCTGGATGATCGCTTGAACGCCATGCGCGACGTTGACGATTGCCACTCCCAGTCCTCTTTTATCGAATGGCTGCGCGATGGCAATTTCTTCTGTTTCAGCTATGCGGCCCTGGATGTCCAGAAGCGGGAACGTGGCCAGGCTCTCATCACTTATGCCGTGGAACCGCTTGGACTTCCATGCAAAGCCATCGAAAAGAAGGAATACCGCACCGGACAAGCACATAAGCTGACTACAAATGCCCGTTTGCGCCTGATGCGTTCCGACCCGATCCTCTACGAGCCGCTCGATTACAGGAGCCCCCTGCATCGCCGGGATTCGCTCGTCTATCTTGGTTTCAGAGAGACTCTTGGCAAGGGCCACTGGCGCGAGCATGCCTTCATCGGCCTCTTCTCCCAGGCGAGCATTAACGCCCTGATTGTCCATGTTCCTCCTCTTCGTGAAAAAGTCATGCGCGCCCTCCAGCGGCAGCACATCATGGAAAACTCTTATGACTATCGTAAAGTCATTGAGATTTTCAACATGTTTCCCAAGGTGGAGCTTTTCTTTCTTGAAGAGAAGGACCTCGACCTTTTGGTCCGTTCTTTTGTTTCCCTCCAGCGCCAACAGGCCGTCAAGGTCGTAGTGACGCGCAGACTGAGTTTGCGGGATGTGACCCTGCTGGTCATCATGCCACGGAGTTTTTACAATATTGATACGACCAGAAGGCTCGAATCCTACCTTGGTCGATACCTGAAAGCGGAGAGTGTCGATTCCCGTGTCGTCCATTTTTACTCAGAGTATCTGAGCATGCACTTTCGTGTGGTGCCGCAGTCGAACAAGGTCAAGATCGACATTGACGCCATGGAGCGGATCATGACCGAACTGGCCCGCCCTTGGGAAGACCGCCTGCTGCAGCAGTTATGTCGCAAATTTGATGGAGAACGGGCGAACCAGCTCTGGCCGGTTTACAGCGAGGGCTTCTCACAGGAATATAAGGCGATGACCCATCCCCGGTTTGCAATCCGGGATGTGGCCGCGATCGAAGCAATTCTGGTTGATGGTGTCGAGCGTTTTGATCTTTGGGGCCCATTCCAGAATCAGGATGAATATTTTCGCCTGCAGTTCTACAGCCTCAGGGAAAGCTATCTTAACGAACTGATGCCTTTTCTGGAAAATCTTGGCTTAACCGTGGTCGGTGAATTTGACACGAACGTGGAAGTCGGAGGAACAGTCGCCTACATCAAAAGCTTTAACGTCCGCAACGGCAATCCCACGACCAAACCTCTCACGGACATTCGCGACGTTCTGATCGAAGTTCTGACCGCCCTGCGCAAGGGAGATGTTGAGAATGACTATCTCAACCATCTGATTATCCTGGCAGGCCTGGATTGGAAACAGATCGATGTGTTCCGTGCCTATCGCAACTACTATTTCCAGATTGGCAACCCTTTCACCAAGAGCCGTGTTGCTTATGCTCTGATCAACAACCCTCGTGTCGCTGAACTCCTTTATAGATATTTTGAAGCACGCTTCCAACCCAACCCTGCGTGGACTGATGCTTTGCGCAGGGAAGAGGAGGCCCTGATGCCGGTTCGCATGGAACTGGCTGAGGCCCTAAATTCCGTAGATGATATTAATGAGGACCGGATTCTGCGTAGTCTGTTCAACTTGATCGATTCGACCATACGCACCAACTTCTTCCTGCGCTGTGCGGATGAAGACTATTTCCTTTCATTCAAGATCAGCGCGATCGGTATCATCGAGATGCCTTTCCCGCGCCCCCTGTATGAGACCTACGTGCATTCCGCGACGATGGAGGGGATTCACCTGCGTGGTGGACGTGTTGCACGTGGAGGAATTCGCTGGTCAGATCGGCCTGACGACTTCCGTACGGAGGTGCTCGGCCTGATGAAGACCCAGATGACCAAAAACGCGCTCATCGTGCCAGTCGGATCCAAAGGCGGTTTTGTCGTCAAGACTCCGTTCGAGACCAGGGAAGAGGGGGCCGAATTGTCCCGGCAGGCCTATATCACCCTGATGCGCGGCTTGCTCGATCTCGTGGATAACCGGGTTGAGGGCCAGATCGTTCATCCCGAAGGGATCGTGGTTCACGACGATCCCGATCCTTATCTCGTGGTGGCAGCTGATAAGGGAACGGCCCATTTGCCGGATACGGCGAACGGTGTAAGCATCGATTACGGCTTCTGGTTGAATGATGCCTTCGCCAGTGGCGGTTCACACGGTTATGACCACAAGAAACTCGGCATCACCGCACGCGGCGCCTGGGAATGCGTCAAACGCCATTTCCGCGAGATGGGCAAGGATATCCAGAACGAGGATTTTACCACTGTCGGCATCGGCGATATGAGCGGTGATGTGTTCGGCAACGGCATGCTCTTGTCCAAGCATACCCGGCTTCTGGCAGCCTTCGATCATCGTCATATCTTCCTTGATCCGAACCCCAGTGCAGCCGAATCCTGGAAAGAACGCAAGCGTCTATTCAACCTGCCACGCTCCTGCTGGGCGGATTATAATCCGGACCTGATTTCCGCCGGTGGCGGTGTCTGGCCGCGTACCGACAAGGATATCCCGTTGTCGCCAGAAGTGAAGAAGATGTTTGGCATGCGGCATTCCTCTATTGACGGCGAAGGCCTCATTCAGCGCATTCTTACTGCTGACGTGGAACTGCTCTGGAATGGTGGGGTCGGAACTTATGTCAAGGCGAGTGCGGAAAGCCAGGAGGATGCCGGTGACAAGTCGAACGACGCCGTGCGGGTGAATGTGCCCCAGATCAGGGCGCGGGTCATCGGTGAGGGCGGTAATCTCGGCTTCACCCAGAAAGCTCGCATCGAGTACGCGCTTGGCGGTGGCCGCATCAATACCGATGCTATCGATAATTCGGCCGGTGTAGACACCTCGGACCATGAGGTCAATCTCAAGATATTCATGCAGACGCTACATGAACTCGGGGTTGTTAAAACCGAGAGAACTCGCAACAAGGTTCTCATGGAAATGCAGGACGAAGTTTGTCAGATGGTGCTGCACAACAATTATACGCAGAGCCTGTGCCTGTCGCTCGACCAGTTGCGCTGCCAGGCTGATGCCGACCCGTTTATCGATCTCTCAGATCGGCTTGTCAATGCCGGCCTGCTCGACTTGCAGGGAGAATTCCTCCCGGGGCGCAAGGAACTGCAGGCCAGGGATCAGGTTTATGTCAGGTCGGAGCTGGCTATCCTGATGAGCTACAGCAAGATGCACCTGTTCGAGGCCCTGCTCAACAGCGACCTGCCCGATCTGGACGACGCGTACGAGATACTCAAAAACTACTTCCCGGGATTGATCGGCAAGCGCTATGGCCGTTACATCGAGAAACACCCGTTGCACCGGGAAATCGTTGCGACCATGATCACCAACCATGTCGTGGATCACTCCGGCTGCGCTTTTCTGAATAAGCTCACCCGCCAGACCGGGGCAACTATGGTGCAGGGCGTCAAAGCCTACTTGGTGTTCGACAAGGTACTGGGTGGCCCGGCTGTTCGTGCCCAGGCGTTCGCAGCGGACAACAAACTTGCGTGTGATCGCCAATACGCAATTCTGCTCAAACTGGAAGATGCCCTGGCAGGACTCTGTGCCCAGGCTGTTGATCTGGATCTACCCATTGATCTGGATGAATCCTGCGTCGCTGATTACCGTGAAAAACTTGCGCAGCATTGCACTCACCTCAGGACATTGATCAATAAAGAGGATTGGAAGGTCTGCGAGAATGCAGCCAAATCTTTGAAAACTGAAGGGTTTGCGGAGGATCAGGCCAACCGCATTTCCAGATTGCATAATCTCGGCGGCTTTCTGCCTGCAGTTCACATCTCTTCATCGACAGATGCCAGCCTGCAGGATGTTATTGGGGTTTTGAACGGCCTGCACGTGCGTTTGCATTTTGACTATCTCCTTGATGCCTTGTCAGAAGTCGTTACACGCAACCGCTGGGAGCGTATGGCGCAAACTTCGCTGCGCGGCGCACTCCAGCAACAAGTTGTTCGTCTGGCCGGTACCATCGTCGCCAAGGGGCAGTCGCTTGAAGGCTTCCTGGCTGAACGCCGCCGCCGTTTTGATTTTTACCTGGAAATGGTCAACAGCCTGCGCTCCGCCGGCTCTCCGGGCATCAGTGCTTTTACCGTACTGCTGCATGCGATGGAAGGGATAGATTAAGGTCGCGGAACCCGCCGTCGCCTGCGGCTATGGCGTGGCAAGCGCGGGATGTGATTAAACAGAAGTACGGACACGATAGCGGACCCCTGTGCTTTTCAGCCGGTTGTTCGTTGTTTCGGCAAGGAGTTGGTTTAGCATGAAGAAGAGACAATTGGGGCCTTGTGTGACGTTTTTTCCGCAGCCGGCGACGCTCGTGGTGACCCGGGATGCTGCTGGTCAATCGAATATCATGATGGCTTCCTGGACGGGGATCGTCAGCAAGACACCACCGACTCTTGCTGTTTCTCTGCACCATTCGCGCCGCACCTACGCCAATATCAGTGAAACTGGGCTGTTTTCAGTCAATATGGTGCCATCGCACCTGGTTGTGGAGGCGGATTTCTGCGGACTTGCTTCCGGTACAAATCTGGACAAGGCGACAATCACCGGTTTGAATGTTAAAGACACACCGAATGGTGTTCCATGTCTGACCGAATCCCCTCTTTCTGTCGAATGTCGCTTCACTCGTGAGGTTGCACTGGGGGAGTATCGACTGACCCTGGCTGAGATACTCGAGATAAACGCAGACGAAGCCGCCTTTGATACCCATGGGAGCGCAAATGTACTCGCTTTTGACCCGCTGGTTTATCTGGGCGGTCTGCGCGAATATTGGTCATTGGGTGTGAAACAGGCGGATGCTTATCGTGCTGGTTTGAAACTGATGCCCTAGCAGCCTGCCGGACTATCTGCATCCTACGCAACGATAAGCTTCGGACACACGGGCTGAAGCGAAAATTTGGCCGTTTGAGATCAGATTTTGGCTCATTTGAGAGTAATAGCCGTAGCTATTGCTCGAAAAAGGGCTGAAATATGAGCCAATCGGACGAATTTGCATTGCTAGGCTACGGACACAAGCAGCCAGTTCATAGATAGTCCGACAGACTGCTAAAACATTGTTAGAATATGCAAATCTTACTGGACACGGTTCAGATGCTATGATATAGACATATTGTTTTTATGAATGAAGTCGTTTCAAGCCCGGAACCTGTGCCGGAGCTGCCTGAGAAACGAGCGTAGGATACATACCGCCTGGATCCACTGGACTGGGACGGCGTCATTGGCGAACGGCAGTCCCCGTTTGCTTGCGTCTGCCTTTCGATCGTCCGGAAGGTTTTTTTGTTTGAGAGAGATATAATGGGGTCGTGTTTTGAGTAAGCAGACAGTAAAACGCCGTACCGTGCTTGATTTGCAGAAGATGAAGGAGTCCGGGGAGAAGATTTCCGTTCTCACCGCCTACGATTTTCCATTCGCGCGTCTGATGGACCAGGCTGGAATCGATGTCATCCTGGTCGGGGACTCGGTCGGCTCTGTCGTCTCCGGATATGATACGACGCTGCCGGTCACCATGGAAGAGATGCTGTATCATACGCGCGCTGTCGTCAGGGGGAGTGAACAAGCCCTGATCGTTGCAGATATGCCTTTCCTTTCTTACCAGATCGATGAGACCGAAGCCCGCCGCAACGCTGGTTTGCTGGTGAAAGAGGGTGGGGCCCACGCCGTCAAGCTCGAAGGTGGCGTCAATGTTGCCGATACAATCCGCACGATCGTGAACATGGATATCCCGGTTATCGGACACATCGGCCTGACACCGCAGTCGGTGCATCGCATGGGCGGCTATCGGATTCAGGGCCGCGCCGAGGCCCAGGCTCAGCAGCTTTTGGCAGACGCCCGCGCCGTTGCCGATGCGGGAGCTTTCGCCATGGTTCTCGAGGGAATTCCTGCGGCCCTGGCAAAAGAGATTACCGAGACGGTTTCCATCCCAACCATCGGGATTGGGGCCGGCGTCGACTGCAGCGGCCAGGTTCTCGTTATTCACGATATCCTGGGCCTTTGCGATAAATACTCGCCGAAATTCGTCAAGCGCTACGCCGATATCTCCGGAACAATCCGGGATGGGATCGATGCTTACATCCGCGAAGTCAAGGATGGGGTTTTCCCGGCGGAAGAGCATAGCTTTTGAGGCAGTGCTGAGTGCCCGCCGTCGCTAAAGCTATGGCGGACAGGCTGAGCGATGAGCAATGAGTGCGAATAAATCATGGAGATTCTGAGCGACATTACAGAGATGCAACGGCGCTGCCTGGCACTGCGTGAAGCAGGCAAGCGCATCGCCTTTGTGCCGACCATGGGTTATCTGCACGCAGGGCACCTCTCGTTGCTGCATGAGGGGCGTCGGCGGGGTGATGTGCTGGTCCTGTCGATATTTGTCAATCCGACTCAGTTTGGCGAGGGGGAGGATCTCGACAGCTATCCCAGGGATTTTGAGCGAGACGAGGTTCTGGCCCGCGAAGTGGGGGTCGACCTGATTTTTTATCCTCATGTAGAAGATATCTATCCTCCCGGCTACTGCAGCTATCTGTCGGTAGAGGGGGATCTGACCGCGACTCTCGAGGGCGCCTGTCGACCCGGCCATTTTCGCGGCGTCGCCACGGTGGTCTCCAAGCTGTTTAATATCGTGCAGCCTCACCAGGCCCTGTTCGGCAGAAAAGACTTTCAGCAACTGGCGACGATTGAGCAGATGATCCGCGATTTCAATTTTCCCGTTGAAATCGTCGGCATGCCGATTGTTCGTGAGCCGGATGGCCTGGCGATGAGCTCGCGGAACGTCTACCTCTCGGACGATGAACGCAGGCAGTCTCTGGCCCTGAACCAGTCTTTGACCCTTGCTGCAGAATTGGCACGCGAAGGTGAGTCGAACGCGCATAAAATCCTTGAGGTCGCTCTCAAGCGTTTAACAGCCGAGCCGGACCTGGTTATCGACTACGTCAAAATCTGCAATGCCGACACTCTTGAAGACGTTGAAACAGTTGACCAGCGGTCGGTCATGCTGCTAGCTGTCAAGGTCGGCACGACCCGGCTGATCGATAACAGCTTCCTGATTGGGCAGATATAGTCATTATGCCGAAAAGTGGTGAAACAGCACGTGCTACGCTGGAGAATCTCTACCGGATTTTCACAGTCCCGGAAGCGCCCGAATCGACCCTGGGGGTTGTTGACCAGGCCATCTCCGGGGATCTCGCAGGGTTCCTGCAGAATCACATCGTCGCTATTGAGCGCAGCTTAGAGGATATCGAAGCGGATTACTCTTCGTCAATGATCCCTGAAGAACCAACCTTCGTTTCGGACTACACCGAGTTCGTCAAGGAAAACCTGGTTGCACATTCGGTCCACACTTCTGCGCCCGGTTTCATTGGTCATATGACGTCGGCTCTGCCATATTTCATGCTGCCGCTGTCTCGCATCATGACGGCGCTGAACCAGAACCTGGTCAAGGTGGAAACCTCCAAAGCATTTACGCCTCTGGAGCGCCAGGTTCTTGCCATGCTGCACAGGCTTGTCTACCGGCGTGACGACGGTTTTTACGATCAGTGGATTCACGATAGCGCCAATGCGCTCGGGGCCTTCTGTTCCGGAGGAACAATTGCCAACGTAACGGCACTGTGGGTGGCGCGTAATCGCCTTTTGGCGCCGAACGGTTCGTTCCGCGGAGTTGCCAAGGAAGGCTTGCTGAAAGGCCTCAGGCATCTCGGTTACGACGGCCTTGCCGTTCTGGGGTCCCGGCGTGGGCACTATTCGCTCGGCAAGGCGATTGATCTGCTCGGCCTTGGCCGGGACAACCTGGTTTTGATAGATACGGACAGTGACAACCGGGTCGACATGAAAACTCTCAGGGCCGAGTGTCTCCGGTTGCAGAATGAGAATATTCGCCCGCTGGCCCTGGTTGGCATTGCCGGGACAACGGAGACCGGCAACATAGATCCGCTGGAAGAGATGGCTGACCTGGCCGCCGAATTCGGCTGTCATTTCCATGTCGATGCGGCCTGGGGCGGCCCGACGCTCTTTTCAGAAAATCATGGCTCCCTTCTCAAAGGTATCGAACGTGCCGATTCGGTGACAATCGACGCACATAAACAGCTTTATGTGCCCATGGGGGCCGGGATGGTGGTTTTCAAGGACCCGACAGCCCTTTCTGCGATTAAGCACCACGCCAACTACATCCTGCGGCATGGTTCAAAGGATCTCGGCAGCCATACCCTGGAAGGGTCACGTCCGGGCAAGGCCCTCTTGGTTCATGCCGGATTGTCGATTATCGGCCGCAGGGGTTATGAACTGCTGATCGACATGGGGATCGAAAAAGCGAAAACCTATGCCGAGATGATACGGCAGCACCCGGAGTTCGAATTGACCAGCACTCCCGAATTGAACATTTTGACATACCGCTACTGTCCGGTTCACATCCAGCAGGACTTGAAGAGGGCGACAGACGAACAGAGCCAGAGGATCAACCTGTTCCTTGATATGGTCAACCAGTTACTGCAGAAAGACCAGCGTGAAGCAGGTAAGACGTTTGTTTCGCGAACCAGGTTGCGTGTTCTGGACTATGCTCAACAGATAACGGTTTTGCGGGTTGTCCTGGCCAACCCGTTGACCACTGAAGAAATCCTTGATTCCGTCCTGCAGGAACAGTGTACGATCGTGCTGCAACAGGACATACAGGAACTGCTTGAACAGGCCGAGAGTGTCTGTGCAGAGATCGATGTGCCACCCACGACTGCGTGTGCCTGACGGGTGTGCTGATGAATAGGCCTACACTGTTCACTGCCAGATACCTGCTGCCGATAACAGCCACGCCAATCGAGGACGGGGCTTTACTCGTTGCAGACGGGAAAATAGCGGCTGTCGGAACGAGGCCGGTGCTCGCTGCTGAACATGCAGGCGCCGTCAAGGTGGATTTCGGTGACGCGGTCCTGCTGCCGCCGATGGTGAATGTACATACTCATCTGGAATTGACCGAATTCCAGGTCTGGGCACAGGAATGCGGCATTCCGCAGATCTCCGGTACTTTTGTCGACTGGATTCTTCATCTGGTCAAGATCAGGAGGATGATTGATCCTGCACGGTTCAGCGCGTCCCTGTCCGCCGGTTTGCAGGCGTCCCTGGCTGCGGGCGTAGGTGCCGTCGGTGATATCCTGACGACCGTCGAGACAGCTTCAGCTTATCAGCCCAGCCCGCTACGC
>DAOVNV010000013.1 GCA_030630015.1 Desulfuromonadales bacterium
CTTGTTCCGAACTTTGTCGATGGGCATTATCGGCTTGGTTTGGCACATATGAAGGCCCGAAATACGGATCAGGCCCGGCAAGCTTTCCTGGAGGTTGTGCGGCTTTCTCCCGAGAGCGAACAGGCCAGGCTGGCCACCAGCTATCTTAAGATACTGCAGTAAAGATCATGCCAGAACTAGAGATTGTCGAAATAGGGTCCGCATTGTGTGAGCGTCGCCAGGAAATGGGTTTGACGCTCGAAGCTGCTGCGGAACAGACCAAGATCAGAAAAACGTATCTTCATGCGCTGGAGGAAGAGCGTTTTGAGGAACTGCCCGGCAAGGTTTATGTTGTCGGTTTCCTCCGGAATTACGCCCGTTTCCTCAAGCTCCCGGTTGACCCTCTGGTGCGTGCCCTGGAAGAGCGGGACCAGGTAGTGGTGAAAAAAGAGAAGCCGCTGCCGGTTTCGGAGTTTCGAGCCGCAGCAACTGTTCCTGCGAGCAGATCCGGAGTGCGGACCATCGTTTGGCTGGCCTTGATTCTTCTGCTCCTTGCTGGCGTAGGGTTCTATTTTGCCCTCGGCTTGATTGATAGTGACCCGCAGGAAACAGTTAAGCCTGTTTCTCCTGCGTTCCAAGCCGATGTTGTTCAGGACAGCGGACAGACTGCGAATGTCGAACCGCTTCCTGGGCAGGCCGTAGCCGATCAGCAGCCAGTCGTACCCGAGGTCTCTCATGACCTGCCTGAGAAAGTTGCTGCTCCGCCGCTCATCCCTCTGGGCGGCGGGACCCTTAAGCTGACGGTCGATGGCGAGGGACACTTTGTTATTGCTTTTGACGGTGGAAAATCACGTGAGTACAAGGCGAAACCGGGCTTGACGCTCAGCTGGTTCGTCAAGAAAGAGGTCGACCTTGATCTGGACATCGATGGGACCGCACAGTTATGGCTCAACCAGCAGGAGATTGATTTGACCGACAAGCATACCCTGAGACTGGTTTCAGTAAAGGACCAGGAGGGGGGGCGGTGATTATTACCTGTCCGGCATGCAGCTCCCGCTACAAGATCGATCCATCGAGAACATCGAAGGATGTTGTCAGGGTCAAATGTCCTGGCTGCAAACACCAATTTGAGGTTGCGCTTGATATCCCTGCTTCTGTACCCGTAGCAACTGTACCGGACAATGCTGGCGGCAAACCGGTTGTTCTGATTGTCGATGATGCCCGCTTTTTCAGGCAAATGATCACAGATATTCTTAAGGACCTGCCCGTTTGCCTGGTGACGGCGGAGAATGGTGATGAAGCCTGGAGACATATCGAGAAATCCCCGCCCCAACTGTTGCTGCTGGATTTAAATATCCCCGGCAAAAGCGGCTACGATCTTCTAAAAGCCATTCAGCAGAAGCCTGCAATAAGAAATATGAAAATTCTCGCTATGAGTGGTGTCCAGAGAGGTGAGCAGGTCTCCTCTGAGGTTCGCAGTCTGGGGGCCGATGCTTTCCTCAATAAGTCGTTTACACCACGGGACCTGCAAAATCGTGTGCGCCAGATACTGGACCTTTAACGATTCCTCTCCAGCTCGCAACCTGGTCAATATGCTCATTCAGGATGCTGGCTCGGATCCAATCGACCTAGCCATCGTGCTAGGCTCCGGCTGGAGTCACTTTGCTGACTGCGGTCAACTCATTGCTGAATACAATTACAGGGACTGGCCCTGCTTTCCGACAGACATAGTAGCCGGGCATGCTGGCAGCCTGCGTTTGATTCATTATCTTGACTGGCGCATACTCTGTTTTGCCGGTCGTTTCCACTGCTACCAGGGGTTAAGTGCTTTTCAGGCCTCGCTGCCGATCCGTATTGCGTCGGCTCTGGACTGCCCGAGAATCCTGCTGACATGTGCTGCTGGAGGGGTCAACCCTGCATATCAACCCGGCGACTTCATGTGGCTGGACGATCATGTCAACCTGCTGGGGGATAACCCGCTGAAAGGTCTGAAGGAAGACATTTTTGTCGACTTGTCCCACCTCTATCATGAAATGCTCTTTGATCCTTTACAGGTATCGATGAAAGATAAGGGGGTCGTTCTGCATCGGGGGATTCTTGCTGCCATGCTCGGACCTTCATATGAAACACCAGCTGAAATTCGCATGCTTGCAAGTCTTGGTGTCGATGTCGTGTCGATGTCAGTGGCTCACGAAGCGATTATGGCACGCTACCTCAAGATGGATGTTGCCGGATTGTCGCTGGTTGCAAACCAGGCGGCCGGTCTGGCAGAGACTAATCTCAGTCACGCTGACGTTCTCGCCCAGGCAGAGCTTTCCCGTGCCCAGGTACATGTTCTCATTGAACAGCTGATTTTGGTTTGGAAAATGACCAGCTCCAACTGACTTTCTTTTCTGCGTCCTCTAAGTTTCCGTTTTGTATAGAGAAAATAGTTCATGTTCAAGGGTAGGCTTCTTGACAGTCAGACGGCTCATGGTAGACTTTTACCCAATAGCTTCTGGACAGGAGTCGCCATTGGGTGAATATAAAAAACATATTCTGATTGTTGATGATGAGGAGAACACCCGTATCGGTTTGAGCAAGCTGCTTGTACAGGAGGGATTCGAAGTCGATAGTGCGGCAAGCGGGTATGAGGCTCTTGACTATCTGCGGCAGACGAAAGTCAATCTGGTCATCAGTGATATCAACATGCCCGATATGGGTGGCTTGGCTTTTCTTAAAGAATTGAGTCGCCACTTTCCCAGCACCAATGTCATCATGATTACTGCCTATGGGGGTGTCGAGTCCTATCTTGAAGCCATGAATCTCGGGGCATTCGAATATCTGCACAAACCGGTTCGGCTGAATGAATTGCGATCCGTGATCAAAAAAATCTTCAATGGCGGGCAAACTGTTTCACAAATGTCCTGACGGGCAGTCTGGAGGTGCATATGACGTTCAAAACCATACTTTTTGCAACCGATTTCTCAGAGAATTCCGAATACGCGTTTGAGTATGCTTTTGCGCTGGCAAAGAAGTTCAACAGCCGGTTGGCTCTGATCCATGTAATCAATGAGCCAGTGGATCTGCGCGGCTTCTACGTGCCCCACATCTCTTTTGACAAACTTGAGGAAGAAATTGAGCAGGGAGCTTGGAAAGTTATGGAAAAGTTCTGTAAAACCAAGCTTGTAGATTACGAAAATCATGATTGCTACGTGGTCCCGGGTATCCCGTATGATGAAATTATCAAAAAAGCAACTGAGGTCGGTGCCAGTCTGATTGTTATGGGAACCCACGGGCGGACCGGTTTTGATCATGTTTTGTTCGGCAGTACAGCAGAGAAAGTGGTGCGTAAGTCCCCGATGCCGGTTATGACCATTCGTATCGAGGAGTAAGACCTGAATCTGTCGGATATTCACGGGTTCAGGCTATAAACATCTGATTCAAAAAAGGCAGCGATTTGCTGCCTTTTTTGAATCAGGCCTGAATACGTGAGCACTTGTGTATTCAGGTTATATTGAATATGGACTGATCAGCAGATTTCGTAGTAGGTTCTTGTTGAGTCCGACAGCCTCCTAAGGGTATCCTGATAATTCAATCTATAGAACTTGCTGGGGTGTTTGTGCATGCGTGAAAAACTTCTGGTTGTCGATGACGAACGAACAATCCTTGATTTGACGGCAATGGTCCTGCGCGGCAAGGGTTTCGAAGTCCTTCTCACGGATAATGCGCAGGATGGCTACGATATCATCGCCGCGGAGGACCCGGCAGTAGTTCTGCTCGATTACATGATGCCCAAGGTAAACGGCCTGGCAGCGCTTTGTGAAATCCGCCAACGTTTTCCACAAACGTATGTCATCATGTTCACCGGTAAGGGCAGTGAAGATATCGCTGTTGAACTGATGAAGGCCGGGGCCGCGGACTATATTCCCAAGCCCTTTAGTAATACAAACCTGGTGGAACGGATTGAAAACGTTCTTCACCTGAGAGAAATTGAACTTCGAAATATCGAATTGTTGGAAGAGCGTGAGCGTTTACGCAAGGAAATCGAAAAATGGAACAGGGACCTGGAGCAGCGGGTTGAAGAAAAATCCCTGGAACTGAAGAGGGCTCACGCTGAGATACTGCAATCAGAAAAACTGGCAGCTCTGGGTCATCTCTCCGCCGGCATGGCTCATGAAATTCGCAATCCCCTTAACTCGATCAGCCTGTTTGTTCAAGTCTTGCAGACTGGGCTGAAAGATGATCCGGAACTGCTCTCCTATTCGGAAAAAGTTATCCAGGAGGTCGAGAGGATAGATGATATCCTGGTCAAGCTTCTGGCGACCAGCAAACGTTCACCATTCCAGCTGCGCTCAATCAGTATCCAGGACGTGATCGACAAGGCCCTGGAAATGTTTTCCGAACAAATTCAATCCCAGGGTGTCGATCTGATCAAGGAGTATGAAACGTCTCCACCACCGATCCTTGCGGACTCTGATGAACTCAGCCAGATATTTTCAAACCTGTTTGCAAATGCCCTGTTCGAAATGGCGACTGGCGGCAATCTGGAAGTACGACTCAGACATAATGAGCACAACGTGATGATTTCGGTTTGTGACACGGGGCGCGGGATACCGCAGGAGCACCTCAACCAAGTTTTTGATCCTTTCTTTACCACCAAGAAGAAAGGTACGGGGTTTGGCCTGTCCGTCGTCTTGCGGATTATCAAGACTTATGGTGGTCGTATTGAAGTCAAGAGTGAGCCAGGTAAAGGAACCTGTTTCGATATACGGATCCCCCTAGGATAAAATTATCCACCAATAATTACCCCCGCTCATCGATCTGGACGCGATCTTTTGGAACTGAACAGGAATCATGGCTCTCTGGCTGCGTGAAGTTAAATTGAACCTGTCTGTCGATGAGTCCCTGCTGTCCGAGGTTTGTGCCAGCCTGCTCGGTATTGACGCTGTTTTGTTGATCGATTTTAAGGTCATTCGCCGGGCCATTGATGCCCGTCGGAAATCTAGGATATTCAGGGTTTACACGGTAGAATTCAAGCTTGTCGACGAGCAGCAGCTGCTGCATGATCAACAGCACAACAAGCATCTTACAAAAGCCCCAAAGCTGGAAAAGTCTGTTCCCGATCAGATCCGCAGCCCTCACCGAGCCCTGGTCGTCGGCATGGGCCCTTGTGGGCTGTTTGCTGCGAAAAGACTGGCCGAAGCTGGAGCGCAGGTAACCTTGATCGAGAGTGGGCGCCCCGTTGAAAAACGGGTGCGTGATGTCGAACGCTTCTGGCTGACGGGTAAACTGGATGAGAGCAGCAATGTCCAGTTCGGCGAGGGCGGTGCCGGGACATTCTCTGACGGCAAACTGACCACGCGCATCAATCATCCCCGACTGCGTCATATTCTTGAAAGTTTTGTTGCATTCGGTGCTCCGGAAAGCATCCTGGTTGACGCCAAGCCACATATAGGTACGGATCGGTTGCGTGAAGTCCTGATCCGTTTCCGGCGGGCCTTGCTGGACCTGGGTGTTGACCTGCGCTTTGAAACATGTCTTACTGGTTTCGAGGTGCATCAGGGCCGTGTTGTGGGCGGTGTCATCGATGGGAAAGATGTGCTTTCTTGCCAATCCTTGATCCTGGCTCCAGGACACAGTTCCCGGGCGACCTACCAGATGCTGGAAGAATGCGGCGTCTCCCTGGAATCCAAAAGCTTCGCTATGGGTTTGCGGATTGAGCATCCGACCGAACTGATCAACCAGATACAGTACGGCAGACAGCCATCCGTGCTTTTGCCGACAGCGGATTATGCCTTGCGCTATAATGACCCGGTTGTCGGGCGTGGCGTTTATTCCTTTTGTATGTGTCCTGGAGGGGAAGTGGTCAACGCTTCCTCCGAGCAAGAGGGCTTGGTCGTCAACGGCATGAGCCGTGCGGCACGCAGTGGGGAGAGATCAAACAGTGCAATCGTGGTCGCTGTTCACCCCGCTGATTGGGATGAAAGTCGCGGTCCACTGGCCGGGATGTTCTATCAGCAGCATTGGGAACAAAAAGCCTTTCAGGCAGGCGGTGGGCATTTCTACGCCCCGGCGCAGAACCTGATGGCTTTTCTGTATAAGGGAGGCGGAGGTCTGCACTCGAGTTGTCGCCCTGGTGTAGTAGAAGCAGAACTCGACAGGATACTTCCTGCACAGGTTGTCTCTGGGCTGCGCCGGGCTCTGCCCCAATTTGATCGAAAAATGCGTGGCTTTTTGTCAAACGAAGCTGTGCTGGTCGGGGTTGAGACACGGACCTCTGCACCGTTACGTATCCTTCGGGATGCTTGCGGCGAATCACCTTCGCATGCCGGACTGTTTCCTGCCGGCGAAGGAGCCGGCTATGCCGGCGGCATTATGAGTTCCGCTCTGGATGGCATCAATATCGCTGACCAGGTTAATAAAGCATGGAGGCTGTCGGACTATTAATGAGCCGGCTGCAAAGACGGGAGTTTTTAGTGAAAAAAAAGTATGTCAGCGAGATCAAGGAAAGGGATTGGGTTGAAGAACCTTTCCTGGTACGAAATAAGATCATGGCAATGGCCAAAAATGGCCGGCCCTATATGACCCTGAAATTAATGGATCGCAGCGGCGAGGTCGAGGGGAGAGTCTGGGATCGTGTGGATGAATTCTCAGCCTGTTTCGAGCGCGATGATTTTATTCTTGTTTCGGCCAAGGCAAGTGTTTATATGGGGAAAATGCAGTTGATAATCCAGGAACTGCGCAGACTTCCCGATGAGGATGTCGATATTTCCGATTTTCTTCCTGTGGCGTCAAGACCAGTGGAAGCAATGATCAGTGATCTCAGGGAGCGCGTCGCTGACCTCGGGGACCTACATCTCAAAGCTTTGATGCAGGCCTTTCTCGATGATCAGGAATTCCTGGAAGGCTACAGCAGGGCGCCCGCGGCAAAGGCGATGCACCATGTGTATCTCGGGGGGTTGCTGGAGCATGCGCTGGCTGTCGCCTCTCTCGCCGAGGATGTCAGCCAACGCTATCCTGCCCTGAACCGTGATCTCCTGATTGTCGGTGCGCTGCTTCATGATATTGGTAAGGTGGCTGAACTCAAGTTTGATCGGTCTTTCGAGTACACCGATGTCGGCAAACTGCTTGGTCATATCGTGATTGGGGTAGAAATGGTCGAAGAGAAATTGCGTACGATACCCGGGTTCCCCAAAGAAATGGCAATTCTCGTGAAGCACCTGCTCCTTTCACATCATGGCCAGTACGATTTCGGCTCGCCGAAACGGCCTAAAACCCTTGAAGCTGTGGTTCTCAATTCTCTGGATGATATGGATTCCAAGATTAACGGCGTGCAGACGCATATCGAAAAGGAACCGGATAGCGAATCGGCTTGGACCCAGTATCACAGGCTTTACGATCGCTACTTTTTCAAGGGTTACGGACAGGGAGCAGCCCGGATGCCGATTGGTGACGATATGTCCGGGCCTGATCGGCTTAACGGCGAAAAGCGGGGAACCGGTACGAGGGTGGAACCGGCTTCTCCCAGAAAATCTTCTCGATTCGGCAACACCCTTGAAGAGCAACTGAAGGGCAAGAGCCTCAACCTGTTTGCATCATCGAAAGAGGGCGCGCCCAATGAATGATCCAATGATTGTGCATAAGCTGTCGGTTGGCCCCTTGCAGGTCAACTGTTTTGTGGTGGCATGTACGGCAACCCGGAAGGCTATGGTTGTCGATCCGGGTGAAGAGGGCTCCCGTATTCTTGAAGTGATCAACGAAGGCAGCTACTCAGTGCAGTGCATCGTCAATACGCATGGCCATTTTGATCACATCGGGGCCAATCGGTACCTTGTGGAGGCCACGGGTGCGGAACTCATGGTTCACCGTGACGATGCTTCGCTGTACCAGACTGCCGAGCAGCACGCGAGTCTGTTCGGGTTGACTTCGACACCTTCACCTGAAGCCGACCGGCTTCTCGAAGATGGGGACCGGATTGAGTTTGGCGAACTGAGTTTCGACGTATTGCATGTTCCCGGTCATTCTCCCGGCGGCATCTGCCTATTCTGCCAAGGGCATCTATTTGCCGGAGACGTCTTGTTTGCTGGCTCTATTGGCCGCACAGATCTGCAGGGCGGTGACCATGATGCTCTGGTTGCAGGTATTCGCAAAAAACTTTTTGCCTTGCCTGATGAAACCCTGGTCCACACGGGGCACGGGCCGGATACGACCCTCGGCCAGGAGAAGCGGTCCAACCCATTTGTCGGTGACCCTTCTGGATATTGATGAAAGTATGAAAATGATGAACGCCTCTGCTGATATGGTTTGAAGGAGTTTTGTAGCTGTTCAGCAGGCCCGATTTTTGTGCTCGGACAAGGCGCGAGCAGCGCAGAAACGCAGCATACACCAGGTATGTGAGCATTTGAGCAGCACAGCAACGCAGCCAGAGTGCAAAAGGCGGGATGTGCTGAATAGTTACGGAGTTTTTATGGTTTTTCGAGATAAGCAGGTTGTTCTTGGTGTCACTGGCGGAATTGCCGCTTATAAGGCGGTGGAAGTTCTGCGTCTGCTGGTCAAGGCCGGTGCCGAAGTTCACGTTGTAATGACGCGCAATGCCATGGAATTCGTTGCCCCATTGACCTTTCAGACCTTGTCGGGGAACCCGGTTCACACGGAATTATTCAGTCTTGTGCAGGAGCGTGATATCGGCCACATCTCCCTTGCGGACCGGGCTGATCTTGTCCTGATAGCGCCAGCGACAGCGAATGTTGTTGGCAAGGCGGCAAACGGTCTGGCTGATGATTTGTTGACGACGACCCTGCTTGCGACCAAGGCGCCTGTGCTGTTCGTGCCTGCTATGAATGTCAACATGTGGGAGAACCCGCTTTATCAGGAAAATCAGGCCAGGCTTGAGAAGCATGGTTATCACTTCATGACACCGGTTAGCGGCGACCTGGCCTGTGGGTGGGAAGGCCAGGGAAAACTGCCGGATCCAGCTGATATCTTCGATTATGCCCAGGATTTCATCGGCAGTCGTGACCTTGCCGGCAGGACCATCCTGGTGACTGCCGGGCCGACCCGTGAGGAGATGGACCCGGTCCGGTTCCTCAGTAACCATTCTTCGGGGAAGATGGGCTACGCAATTGCACGTGCTGCACGCAACCGGGGCGCTCGGGTTATTCTGGTTTCTGGCCCGGTTCAGTTGTCGCCGCCGCAAAAAGTTGATTTCGTTAAAGTAACCACGGCGCTTGAGATGCTTGAAGCTGTTTTGTCACGATCTTCTGGAGCCGATGCGATCGTAAAGGCTGCTGCTGTTGCTGACTATCGCCCGGCGCGGCGTGAACACCTGAAGGTCAAGAAGGGTGATGCCTCGGAAGGCAGCATAAGCCTGCAGCGCAATCCGGATATCCTGGCCGAATTGGGCAAGCTGAAAGGTGATCGTGTTTTGATCGGATTTGCAGCGGAAACTAATGATCTGTTAGTGAACGCCGGAAAGAAACTTGCGGAAAAAAACCTGGATATGATCGTTGCGAACGATGTGTCCATGCCTGGCGCGGGTTTTGACTCGGACACGAATGTTGTTCAGTTTTTGCATCGCAACGGCCAAGTTGAGAAACTGCCCGAGATGAGCAAATCCGAAGTCGCAGACCTACTCGTGGACAGGATTGTCGATCTGCTCGCAAAGTAAGGGTCATGCCGCTGAGAGTAATTCCAGCAGGTCATCGGGCTGGCGGATGCCGTCATAAAGGCGTGTTTTAAGCCCTAACAGGATCTGCTCCGCGTCCTGCTCGTTTATTTTGCCGTCCAGCCACAGCAGGTGCAGGTTCTTGCGGATCATGCCTGCGGCAGCCAGGGCTCTTTCCCCCGTCGGGTCGGCGTGGAGGTAGGGTGACGACTCAAGATCGTTGAGGATGCTCATCGTTGCGTCGCGCACCAAGCCTAAATATTCTTCCTGGTCGGTACTGCTGATGGTCCACTTTGATGTTTCTGAAAGGGAGCGCAGCATTTTCTGCCATTGTTGGAGTCTGCTGAGGAGCAGCAGTGAATTGAAGATTCGTTTGTTTGTCCCGAAGGAAAAAATCGTGTCGGAGAGAACGCTGCGCATCATGGCATCGTTGTCCGAGAAGTTTTTGCGGGCGACTATCCTGGCAAGGGGCCATATCTGAGGTTCGACATGGGCCTCGAAACGCATTTCCCAGTAGGCATGCTTGAGCAGGACGGTATTATAGGTACGCATCAGTTTGTAGGGGACAAAGTAAGAGTGGGCTATGCAATCAGCTGCAAGATGGCTCAGGTAGCCCCAGGCACAGGCTTTCTGGGCATCTGTCTTTGCGGCCTGAAGGACCTTCTTGCCCATGCGCCATGAATGACAGTGCTTCCTGTAGTGAGTATGCTTCTTGCCGAGAGTGATGTCGGCACTGATGCATCCGTAGAGGTAGTCGTGCTGGTAAGCCGCCAGAAGGGTCTGGAGTTGCCCGGGAAGCTGGTGGAGATTGTCGAGGACCCAGGAGCCGACCTGAAGATGAACGCCAAGACCCCAGGCCCAGGCTTCTGTGGGAACCGCCAGGCAATAAAAGAAAAACAGGATTAATGTAGAAAATATTGTTTTCATAAAAGAAGTCTTCTCACATTTCCATATGTAGAATAATACACCTTCTAGGGGAACTGCAAAGAAATCATGCCGGATCGTCTGAAAATAGAGGTTGTTGAAGCTCTCGGGTCTGTACGCAGTCAACTGGAGTATCTGCGTGACCTCGGAGAAGAGACGCTGCCGAGGCCCGCTTCCATAAAGGATCTCCCGGTCTGCTCTCCCGGGCAGGATCCTGTATCTGCCGCGGGGCATTGCCGCCTGGAAACTCTTGAAGAGATACGCGCAGAGCTCGGTGATTGCTGCCGCTGCGGGCTTGGGAATTCAAGAAATCAGCTGGTCTTCGGGGCAGGGAATCCAGTTGCACGGCTCGTTCTGGTTGGCGAGGCGCCCGGCAGGGAAGAAGATCGCAGGGGCGAACCTTTCGTCGGTGAGGCAGGGCAACTGCTCGATCGTATCCTCCTGGCGATGGGATTGAGTCGCTCAGATGTGTATATCTGCAATCTTCTGAAGTGCCGCCCGCCTGACAACCGGGATCCTCTGCCGGAAGAAATCGAAGCCTGTGAATCTTTCCTGATCCGCCAGCTAGCGGCAATCGGGCCGCAGGTCATCATTGCGATGGGTCGATTCGCCGCACAGAATCTGTTGCGGTCCAAACTGCCGATCGGTCGTTTACGCGGCAACTGGCATTCTTATCAGGGAATTCCGTTAATGCCGACCTTCCATCCTGCATACCTGCTGAGAAACCCCTCTGGGAAAAGGGACGTCTGGGAGGATATGAAGCAGGTCATACAACGCCTTCACAGTCTTGAGGATGTTTGACGAGACGGATGATGCCACCAGTCAGAAACAGCAAGAAAACGGGGGGCGGGCTTGATGCCCGCCCCCCGTTTTTGTTCCTGTCTGTTCGCCGGTCAGCCCTTGGCTTCGACCTGGTAAAGATGAACATCCTGCTGGGGATAGGGAATGCCGATCCCTGCCTCATCAAAGCGGTTCTTGATCGTCTCGTGCAGGTCGAAATGAAGCCCCCAATAATTGCTGTTGTCGACCCATGGCCGAACGGCAAAGTTAACACTGTTATCGGCGAGTTCCAGAACCCCGATGGTTGGAGACGGATCAGGCAGGACGCGCTCGTCAGCGGCGAGAATCTCTTCAAGGATCTGTTTCGTCTGGCTGAGATCGGCATCATAGCTGACACCGATCACCAGGTCGAGACGGCGGTTCCCTTTCATTGAATAATTGATGATGTTGTCACCAATCAGTTTGCCATTCGGTACGAAAATGGTCTTGTTGTCGCCGGTCTTCAGTTGCGTGGAAAAGATGCCGAGAGTTTCGACAACGCCGAGGACACCTGCAGCTTCAATGAAGTCGCCGGCGCGGAACTGCTTGAAGAGCAGGATCATGACCCCTGCGGCGAAATTCCCGAGCGTGTCTTTCAGGGCAAGGCCGACGGCCAGGCCGGCAGCACCAATGATTGCAATCAGGGCCGTCGTCTGAACACCCAACTGGTTCAGGGCGGCAACGACTGCAAAGGTAATGACGGCTGCATTAACCAGACTTCCCGTGAAACTGGCAAGTACCGGGTCCAGTTCACGTTTCTCCATAACACCACGGATCAGCCCTGCAAGAAACTTAGCCGCAACATATCCCACAAAAAGAATAATGATAGCGTAGACGATGCTTGTGATCCAGGTTGTTGCAAGGGCTCCCATGTTTTTCTCCCGTTATTATTGAGGTGCCAGTGAAACGTCAGGTAACTATTCCGCACATCCCGCCTGCTGAACAGTTACTACATTCTTTTGATTTTCTCGACGAGCGTTGTCCGCTTGATTCCAAGTAAGGCCGCTGCCCGCGATTTAACGCCACCGGCTTTATGCATAGCCTGGGTGATCATGGCACTCTCCATTGATCCGATCACCTCTGGCAAAACCAGTCCCGCCTCCGGTATTTCGGGAGCCTGTACGAAATTTGTGACCTGCGTTCTGCCGGCGATCTTGGGGGGAAGATCGTCGCGGTCAATCGTCAGGTGGTCCGCGAGAGCGACCGAGCGCTCTATGGCGTTTTCCATCTCTCTGACATTACCAGGCCATTCGTAACTTTCAAGGGCAGCAAGCGCCGAAGCTGTCAGATTCATCAGGGGGCGCTTCATGTCCTTACAAATTTTTTGTAAAAAGTGGCGAGCGAGCAGGGGGATGTCCTCACGCCGTTCACGCAGGGGAGGCAGGGGGATCGGGATAACGTTGAGACGGTAATAGAGATCCTCCCGAAACAGTCCATTCTCAACCAGTTCTTCAATGTCGGCATTCGTTGCGGAGATGACCCTGTCATTGAATTTGACTTTCCTGGTCGAACCAACCCGTTCTACCTCGTGTTCCTGCAGAACCCGCAGAAGTTTCATCTGAAGATGAACCGGCATTGTGCCTATTTCGTCGAGAAAAATCGTGCCCATATCAGCGAGTTCGAATTTCCCGAGCTTGTCGGCAACCGCCCCGGTGAAGGCCCCGCGAATATGACCGAAGAGCTCGCTTTCGAGCAGATCAGCGGGGATTGCCCCGCAATTAATGGCGACGAAAGGCTTGCCCTTGCGATGGCTGTTGTAGTGAATGGCTCGGGCAACCAGTTCCTTGCCCGTACCGGATTCACCAAGGATCAGAACGGTGGAATCCGTATTCATGATCTTCTCCATACAGGAGAAGACCGTTTGGATGGCCGGACTGTTGCCGATAATATTATCGAATTTGTATTTGCCGCGCAGTTGCTGGCGCAGGTAGATGTTTTCCGCAACCAAGTGACTTTTTTCGACGGCTTTGCCAATCAGGACCAGTAGTTTATCAAAATTCACCGGTTTGGTGATGTAATCAAAGGCTCCTTCTTTCATCGCCTCGACAGCTGTTTCGGCTGAAGCGTTGCCAGTGATGAGGATGACGTTGCAGGGGAGCGCCATTTCCTTGACATTTTTCAGGATATCAATGCCGCTGACGCCGGGGAGAAAGAGGTCGGTAATGATGACTTCAAACGGTTCGTGAGCCAGAAGATTGAGGGCGGATTCGCCGGATTCGACAGCCTCGACGATGTAGCCTTCACGTCTGAGGAGCAGACTCAGACTTTCTCGACTGCCTGGATCATCATCGACAAGAAGGAGTTTCGTTGCTCTGCTCATGAGAGGTCCTCCTGTTAGCGTCATCAATTTGACGAACACAAGATAACATGGCTGTATAATCCGCGCAAGGAACCGCCATGGTGCTGCCGAGGTTTTGTTCGAATTGACTCTCCGCTCCCTACTGATAAAATTTCTAAATGATGAAACCTTATGTCCTGGTTAAGAAGATAGTTGTTTTGTGCCTGGGTATCTTTTGGGCCGTGATGCCCCTGATGGCGACTGCAGAGACCACGTCGGGGTTGTTGCCTGCAGTGCGAGTTGCCGGACCGATCAATCCTGTCGTGGCCAGTTTCATCGTTGCGGAACTGGAAAAGGCCAATCAGTCTGATGCGCGGGCTTTCCTTATCGAGATGGATACCCCCGGAGGTCTCGATTCGGCCATGCGTGAAATTATCCAGGCCTTGTTGTCTTCCGATCTGCCCGTGATCGTCTATATTTCTCCACCCGGCGCCAGGGCGGCCTCGGCTGGCGCCTTCATTACCCTGGCAGCCGATTTTGCGGTGATGGCTCCCGGTACGAATATCGGAGCGGCAACCCCGGTTTCAATCGGTGCGGTCGGCAACGGCAGTACTGAAGATAGCACCATGAAGGCCAAAATCATCAATGACGCTGTTGCCTACGCCCGTTCGATTGCCGAGCAGCGTGGTCGCAACGTTGATTGGGCGGAGCGGATAGTCAGGGAAAGTATCTCGACGCCGGCTAGCGAAGCTTTCGAGTTGAGAGTGATCGATCTTATCTCGAACAGCGTAGCTGATCTTCTCCGGGATTTGGATGGTCGTGTCTACCTGCGTGGCGGCAAAGAGCAACAACTGATACTGGGCGATGTTGAGATTACCTATGCCGAGATGAACATGAGGCAGCAGATTCTCAACACGATCAGCAATCCGACCGTGGCCTATCTGCTCATGATGCTCGGCATCCTCGGGATTTTCTTTGAAATATCACAGCCAGGCGTGATTCTTCCGGGAGTTGTTGGTGCAATTGCCCTGCTGCTGGCTTTTTTCGCATTTCAGACCCTGCCGATCAGTTATGCCGGCGTCCTGTTGATCCTGTTGGCAGTCGTCCTGTTCATTCTTGAAGTCTATGTCACTTCATTCGGGATGCTGTCTGTGGGAGGGGTCATTGCGCTCGGGTTCGGTTCGCTGATGCTGATCGATTCACCCGAGCCCTACCTGCAAATTTCCAGGACAGTGATCGTGGCGACTGTGGCTGCTTTCAGTTTGTCGTTCGGACTCTGTCTATATTTCATTGTGCGTACCCAGAGACGGCGTTTCCAGTCCGGACACGAAGGTCTGGTCGGTGAACAGGGGCATGCCGTGACGTCGGTCCATGACGCCGGCACCGTATTCGTCCACGGAGAGTATTGGGAGGCCTTTTCCGAGGAGCCGATCAGCCAGGAAGAATCGATTGAGGTTGTTCAATTGGCGCCGAATATGCGTCTCGAAGTCAAAAAGGCAATTAAGGGCTGAGTTAAGGGCAGTGCTCAGCACTCAGCACTCTTCCATCGGAGGTTACTATGTTTATAGCTTGGGTCATTCTGATAACGGCTATTGTTGGTGTCATCGGCAGCGCAGTCAGGGTCCTTTACGAGTATGAACGGGGCGTGGTTTTCCGCCTGGGCCGTTATTCCGGGGTTAAGGGCCCCGGGTTGAGATTTATTATCCCGGTTGTTGACAAGCTGATCAAGGTCAGCTTACGCACAGTCGCGATGGATGTGCCCCCGCAGGACGTGATCACCAAGGATAATGTTTCGATCAAGGTCAATGCAGTTACCTACTTCAGGGTTCTTGAGCCTGAAAAAGCACTGATCGAGGTTGAAGACTATCTGTATGCTACAAGTCAACTTGCCCAGACCACCCTGCGTAGCGTACTTGGCCAGGCGGAGTTGGACGAACTGCTGTCTCATCGCGAGAAAATCAATCAGCAGCTACAGGTGATCCTTGATCGCCAGACGGATCCTTGGGGCGTCAAGGTCTCCAACGTGGAAATCAAGCATGTGGATCTGCCTTCGGAAATGCAGCGCGCCATGGCGCGTCAGGCCGAGGCAGAGCGGGAAAGACGCGCCAAGGTTATCCATGCTGCCGGTGAACATGAAGCGTCGACGCGCCTTTCCGAAGCGGCCCGGGTGCTCTCGACTGCAAATGGTGCCTTGCAGTTGCGCTTTCTGCAGACACTGACGGAGATCGCGACCGAGAAGAACTCTACCATCCTGTTCCCGGTCCCGATCGACTTACTCAAGCCGTTTCTGGACAAGGAATAGATGCTCAATAAATCAACTGTTTGCGTGGTGATGAACCGGGTCGGTCTGCTGCAGCGATCGGTTTCGTCAGCGTGTTCCGAGGCAAGTTGCGAAAGAGGGTAATTATTATCAGTTAATTCAATAGGTTAAAATATAACGGCTTTTTGTCTTGACACTCCTGACGGCAGTTTGTTTATATGTCATCCTGAAATGACACGTAAGTATTTATATTTATTGAAAAATTTTATTCATAGTAAAAAAATGTCATGGTCTGCCTCCGCTTGTTGGAAGAGTCTTCATGCGGGGTTGTCAGAGGGAGAAAAAGATGCCGGCTAAGAAGTTTTGTAAAGTCATGGCCGCGAATCGCGGTGAAATCGCCATTCGTATTTTCCGCGCCTGTACGGAACTCGGAATCAGCACTGTTGCCATTTATTCCGATGAGGACAAGCTGTCGTTGCATCGCTACAAGGCGGACGAGGCTTACCTGGTCGGCAAGGGAAAGAGCCCGATTGATGCCTACCTGAGCATCGATGAGATTGTTGATCTCGCCCGCAAGAAAGAGGTCGATGCGATCCATCCCGGATACGGCTTCCTCTCCGAGAACGCCGAGTTTGCCGAGGCCTGCGAAAGAGCCGGCATCGCATTCATCGGGCCACCTCCCGGAATTCAGCGTTTGGTTGGCGATAAGGTGTCGGGACGCAAGGTTGCCGTCGAGGCCGGCGTACCGGTGGTCCCTGGAACAGAAGAGGCGATCCGGAGCGAGGAAGAGGCTCTGATCTTTGCCAAGGCAGCCGGCTACCCGGTCATTGTCAAGGCCAGCGCCGGCGGCGGCGGACGTGGTATGCGCGTGGCCCACAACCAGAAAGAACTGCTCGAGGGGCTCAAGTCAGCTGCCTCGGAAGCCCGGGCTGCTTTCGGTGATGCTACGGTTTTCCTCGAGAAGTACATCGAAAGCCCCAAACACGTCGAAGTCCAGATTCTTGGCGACCAGCATGGCAACATCGTTCATTTCTATGAACGCGATTGTTCAATTCAGCGCCGTCATCAGAAGGTGATCGAAATTGCCCCCTCGCTTTATTTGAACAATAAGAAGCGCAAGGAAATCTGCGACTATGCCCTGGCCCTGGCCAACCATGTCGGTTACATCAATGCCGGCACGGTCGAGTTCCTGATGGACAAGCAGGGCAAGTTCTACTTCATCGAGGTAAATCCGCGCATCCAGGTCGAACATACTGTGACCGAACTGGTGACCATGCGCAACCTGGTTCAGGCCCAGATCCGGATCGCCCAAGGCTACAAACTGACCGATCCGGAAATCGGTATAAAGAGCCAGAAGGACATAGAACTGCGCGGTTATGCCATCCAGAGCCGGATTACCACCGAGGATCCCAAGAATGACTTCGCCCCCGATTTCGGGACCATCAAGGCTTACCGGACCGCGGCCGGTTTCGGGGTGCGTCTTGATGCAGCGGCCGGTTACGCCGGGGCCGTGATCACTCCGCATTACGATTCGCTGCTGGTCAAGATCTCAAGCTGGGGCCTGACCTTTGCTGATGCCTCGCGAACTATGCATCGTGCCCTCCAGGAGTTCCGCATCCGTGGGGTCAAAACCAACATCGGCTTCCTCGAAAAGGTTATCACTCACCCAACGTTCCTTGAGGGGGCCTGCGACACGTCCTTCCTTGATGAACACCCGGAAGTGTTCCAACTACCGGTCAAGCAGGACCGTGCCAACAAGATTCTCAGTCTCATTGGTCACACCACGGTCAACGGCTACCCCGGCATCGCGCCGGAGAAACGCCTGAATTTCCGCGATCTGCGTGAGCCAACTATTCCGGAAGTGACCTATGGTCAACAGCATCCGCGCGGTACGCGCGACATTCTGCTGGACAAGGGGCCCGAGGGACTGGCGGACTGGGCACGCAAGCACAAGCAGTTGCTGATCACCGATACCACTTGGCGCGATGCGCACCAATCCCTGCTGGCGACCCGGGTCCGCACCCACGATCTCGAAGCAATCGCCGAGGCGACCGCCCATCTCGGTGGTGGTTTGTTTTCTCTGGAGATGTGGGGCGGCGCAACCTATGACGTCTCGATGCGTTTTCTCACCGAGGACCCCTGGGAGCGGCTTGTTCGCCTGCGCAAAAAGGTTCCGAATATCCTGTTCCAGATGCTGTTGCGTGGTTCCAACGCGGTCGGTTACACCAACTATCCGGATAACGTGGTTCAGAAGTTCACTGCCAAGGCTGCCGAGTGCGGGATTGACGTGTTCCGTATTTTCGATTCCCTGAACTGGACCAAGGGTATGATGGTGGCCATGGATGCAGTGCGGGAGCGGACCAGTGCGGTGTGCGAGGCCTCTATGTGCTACACCGGAGATATCCTCGACCCGAAGCGGGATAAATACCCGTTGCAATATTACATTGACCTGGCCAAAGAGCTGGAAAAGATGGGCGCTCATATTCTGGCCATTAAGGATATGGCTGGACTGCTCAAACCCTTCGCGGCTGAAAAGCTGGTCAAGGCGCTCAAGAATGAGATCGGTATCCCGATCCATCTACATACTCACGATACGTCGAGTAATGGTGGGTCAATGCTGTTGATGGCCGCACAGGCCGGTGTCGATATTGTCGATGTGGCGATATCTTCGGTCTCCGGGTTGACCGCCCAGCCGAACATGAATGCTCTACTGGCTACCCTCGAAGGGACCATTTGGGATCCGCAGCTCAATCAGCCGGGCCTCCAACTTCTAGCCAATTACTGGGAGA
>DAOVNV010000208.1 GCA_030630015.1 Desulfuromonadales bacterium
CCCATTACAGGAAAACTTCACCGGCAGGCTCAAAGAACGCGCAATGCTCACCGAGTGGGTGCGTGATCCCCACGCACAGCCCATTCTGAGCCTTATCGGCATGGGCGGCCTCGGAAAAAGCGCCCTGACCTGGTTCTGGCTGCACGAAGACCTGCCCCAGGAAAAGCTCAAGTTCTCCGGAGTAGTATGGTGGAGTTTCTACGAACAAGAGGCCAGCTTCGAAGCCTTCCTCGGCCACGCCTTACTCTACGCAAGCGCAGGCACGATTACTCCTGCGCAGCTCCCATCCGATTATGACCGGATGCAAAGCCTGTTCTGCATCCTGCAGGAAAGTCCCTTCCTGCTCATCCTGGATGGCGCCGAGCGACTCCTTCGGGCCTATCACACTCTGGATGCGGCCTACAAGGGCGATGACTTCAAGAAGGAAGCGGGAGATAACCATCTTCGATGCTTTGACCCGCGAGCGGGCCAATTCTTGCAGTGGCTGGCTGCGCCCGGCATAATGACCCGAACGCTGCTGACGACGAGGTTGCACCCCAAAGAGCTGCAAGGCCTGGCCGGCTGCCGCACCAAAGAGCTAAAGCGTCTCGACCCTCAAGATGCCGTCGAATTTATGCGCCTTCAGGGAATCACCGGCCCGCGAACCGCCATCGTACACGCCTGTGAGCCCTACGACTTCCTGCCCCTGTGTCTGAGGCTCCTCTCGGGTGCCATCCGCGAGGACCCGGAAAAGCCAAAAGACATCGAAGCGGCCGCAAGCTGGCACCCGCCCGCGGACCTTGTTGCCCGTGAGCACCACATCCTTCAGGTCGCCTACGACACTATGGCCAAAGACCGCCAAAACCTTTTAAGCCGGATTGCCGCCATGCGCGGCCCGGTGGACTACGAAACAGCCAATGCCCTCTCCACTTATGACGCCGAAGGCGACCTCAAAGACGCCCTTCGCGAACTCGCCGCCAGAGGCCTATTGTTCCGCCAAGAGGCCAAGGCACATTACGACCTGCATCCTATTGTAAGACAATATGCCTACGACCGCCTGGCCGATAAGAAGGTTGCTCACACAGCCCTCAAGAACTACTTCGCCACCGTCCCGAAACCGGAGAAGATCGAGAGCCTTGACGACCTCTTGTCCACAATTGAACTTTTCCATCATACGATAGCTTCGGGCGGATACGAAGAGGCATTGAGAATCTACTGCGACCGGCTCCATGAACCTTTATACTTTCAGCTTGGCGCATACGACGTGGACATCTCACTCAAAACAGCCTTCTTTCCGGACGGCGAGGACCACCCGCCGTGCCATAAGAACGAGTCCGACCAGGCGTGGATACTGAATGGTTTGGCCGGTACTTATCACCGGACCGGCCAGAGTCGAAATTCAGTGGGTCTGCTGGAAAGGTCCAAAGCATTATACGAGAAGGGAGGTCAAAAGGCCGCTGTTGCTCGCAACCTGAGCAACCTGGTCCTGAGTCAGATGCTGCTGGGTGAACTCAAGCAGGCGGAGTCGAACCTCAGGCTCTGCGTAGAGATCTGTTCTGACTTAAAAGATCCTTGGCTGGCCGCTGCCCACCAGGAACTCGGCCAACTGCAGGCGTATATGGGCCAGTATGAAGAGTCGGACAAAGAGCTTGATCAAGCTATCGACATCCATGCGAAGGAGCATCACGAGCAAGGCCAGTGTATTGACTGGTCGGCCCGTGCCCTAAGGGCGCTTTTGATGGACCAGCCCAAATCGGCCCTCAAAGCCCTAAAAAAAGCTCGGCAGTTCTGGGAACTGGACGCGAAGCATTCTTACCCCGTAGAGCGCGACCTCGTGGTGATTCTCTGGCTTTCAGGCGCGGCCAAGCTCCGGCTGGGTGACCTTGCGGGCGCCGAGGCGGACCTCAACGATGCCCTCTCCCGCTGCCGCAGGATCAGGCTCGTTCAATTAGAGGCCGACATCCTCCTCGATATGGCCAGGCTCCAGTATCAAAAAGCAGATGGTAAGAATACCGAGCTAATCGAACAGGCCAAATCACTTACACGCGAAGCCCTCGACATCGCCGACCGCTGCGAGTACCGCCTCAAGCAGGGCGACATCCACAACTTCCTCTCAGAGATGGCCTTGGCAGAAAACGAAAAGCCCGCCGCCCTCAAACACGCCGAGATAGCGAAGGAACGCGCCTTATGCGACGGCCCGCCACACTGTTACAAAAAGGCCCTCAACCAAGCCGAGCAGATGTTAGCCAATCTCCGCGGCCGGTGACAAATACACTTTCCCAAACTGAACTCAATCCGCAATTTTAAATTTTGATTTTTGCACAAAAAAAGGCCCAGTCACGAAATAAAAGCCCCCGGCACAGGTCCGGGGGGAAAGAACGCCCCGGCCACAGGTGCGTACCAAAAGTGCCCCGGCCACAGGTGCGTACCAAAAGTGCCCCGGCCACAGGTGCGTACCAAAAGTGCCCCGGCCACAGGTGCCGGGGCTAATCGAGATTGTGTTTATTTACGTACTTGATTCTTGCGGTCAAATCTCCTTCAGTGAAACAGAATCGCTTGTCATAACCTTTGGTCCAAATACGTCCCTTGCGGCCATGTTGCCAGAGGGCACGTGTGGTCACGCTCTTGTATCTGCCGACTACCTCTTCAATGGATTCTGAATGAGGTCTTGCCACCAGATGCAGATGATTCGAAAAAACAACACATACTTCGATTTGGTGGCCCAATTTCTGGGCCTCGGTAAGAATCACCCAATGCACGATTTGTTTTTCCCTTGTGCTTAATCTTACGGTTGTTGATTTCTGCCGTTGCTTGTTTCTTTCCAATGTCCTAACGTTGCCCGGCAGGATTTGCCCGTCTTGTACATATCCTCGTTTATCCCCTGGCAGCCAACTGCCGTAGGTTGTCCACGTTAACATGTATCCGACAATTTTGGACATGCTACAAATGATAGTAATGCGACGGTCGTTTGACAAATGCTATTTGATTAGCCCTGCCACCTGTGGGCAGGGCAAAACCCCCCCCCGGCACAGGTCCGGGGGCTAATCACATCATCTCTCAGGGGACACCGTTGAATTCTGTCCAGAGTGAGTTTATGATATTCACGGTCCGTTCGACAAGTACATTTCCGCCTTCCGGGCCGACCAGACTGCTGTGGACAACGGCGCTGTAGTGGCCTGCCCGAATTGCCTTCTCAGTAGGGAGATAAGTTCCCGGCCCGACCAATTGCACGATAAATGTCTGAACCGCTTCGCTGCGGGCTTTCATTCGAATCCCATAGTCAGTAAACAGCTCAAAGGAGTTTGTGCATATAGCGATATCTCCGATCCGCAGGACATGCAATTCCATCTCGTAGGTTGGTTTCGGGTCTGTCCTTTGTCGATTGAATCGGTTGACCGTCATCTCATACCATTTCTTCCGTCGATACTCCCGCACGGCTGCTTGGGAATTCTGCTCGATCTTGGCCGTGGCCTTTTCGACTGCCGCCTTTGCTTCGATGTATTCTGTTTCAGTGACCAGACGCATCGGCAGCTCAATCGTATCTATCTTATGGATTAGAGTAACATCCAGATGTCGATCATTCTTCACGGTTTCATAGGCATCGTCCACAGCCCTTACGATGCGACGTGCAATCTCGTCCAAACGGTCCAGGCCTCGGAGCCTGCGCATCCGTTCATCGGCTGCTCTTCTGTACATCAGGTGCGGCGATTGATCCCCGGAAGCACCGGTCCAAGCCAATATGCACAACTGCTCGCCATATCGCTCCCGCAAGGCCTTGCGTACCGGATGCCAGAAATCGGCGTTGACAGCAGACCTCGACTCGACCTCCTGCGAGGGGCAAGAAACGTTGATTACGGCACCTACGAGCTGGCCTAAATCGTTCCAGAAAAACAACGTGTTGACATCGTGGTCCTCGTATCCTTCGAGATTCCGGAACTCAGCTATGTCGGTCTTGCCATACATTCGGGCTGAGCCGTCAGCGTATATGGCCCGGCGGTTATAGGCCACAACAGCATGGCTAAGTCCCCAGGTAACGCTTCCCGCTCTTCGCCTGTTCCACGCCTGAACTATCGCATCCGCGA
>DAOVNV010000161.1 GCA_030630015.1 Desulfuromonadales bacterium
AATCAGTTCTGTGAAGGCTTGTAGGTTTTTAGCCTTACGCAACTGCATGAGCTGCTTGTCGAAGTCGGAATCCTGGATAAACAGGACAATGCCTTTGATCTTGCTCAGGACCTGCGCCTCGCCGCAGAAAAGCTCATGGTAACGTTCCAGCAGATCGTGCAGGTAGCGGCGCAGCGTGGCGGCCCGTTCCTCTGGGCTTGGGTTCTGTGGTAAATGTCCTCTCAAGCGCTCGAACAGCAGCGGATCGCTGATTGCGCCCCGGCCCAGCATCAGCCCCGCGGCACCAGTCTCGCGCAGGATGCGCAGACCATCTTCGGCGGTACGGATGTCACCGTTGGCGATCACGGGAATCCCGGTTTCCCGCACCACTTCCGCAGTGATGGCATGGTCTGCGAGGCCCTCATATTCCTGGACAACCGTTCGTGGATGGAGAACCAGGAAATCGACGCCGCATTCTTCGAACAACGGCAGCAGGGTGAGTATCTGTCTGGGATCGTCGTAACCCGCACGCAGCTTGATCGAAAATGTTCCGGAAATTGTCTGGCGCAGCATGGGAATGATTTGCTCGAGGACTCCCGGGTTCTGAAGCAGTTTGCCGCCGGTTGCACTAGTGGTCATCCGTCCGTAGGGGCAGCCGAGATTAAGGTTGATATGTGTGGCCCCGGCTGACTGAACAACATGTGCTGCCGCACTCAAGGCGTCGTGGCCATGGCCGACCAGTTGCACGACCAGTGGGACGCCTTTTTCATTTGCCGCCACATCGCGCATATCGCTTTTTGCCAGGCGCTTGCGGCCGACGGCGCTGACCCGCATGAATTCGCTGAACACGATGTCGGGTCGTACCCAGTCGATAAACAGCGAGCGCGTGGCCCGGTTGGTTACACCCTGCATCGGTGCCAGCATCAGAGGTGTTGTGCCCTGCGGCCAAGGCAGGGTTGCCGATGGGGAAGATGTTTTGTGGGAAGGGTTGGACATGGGATCGTCAAGTCTGTTTTAATGCAGTATCAATAGTTATCGTGATTGTGGTCGGAAGGATAACCGATTGTCTTCAGGACGACAACCTTTAGTCAGTTCTGAGTGCTGAGCGATGAGCGATGAGAAATATGTGAGGGGACCCGCCTTCGCCGAGGCTACGGCGTGGCAAGCTGTCCACGTATCTAGTTCCCGTCTTTAGCCACGAAATGGTTTTTATGTCGACCCATCCCTTTGAAACCCTGACTCCGAGCTTCATCATGGACGCCATTGAAGACCATGGCTATGTCTGTGATTGTCGTACCTTTGCGCTGAACAGCTACGAGAACCGGGTCTACCAGGTCGGTGTCGAGGATGGTGAGCCGCTGATCGCCAAGTTCTACCGTCCCGGACGCTGGAGCAGCGAGCAGATCCTCGAGGAACACCAGTTCTGCTTCGAACTGGTGGAGCACGAACTCCCCGTGGTTGCTCCTTTGAGGGATGAAGGGGGGGATAGCCTGTTTTCGTACGGGAATTTCCGTTTTGCCCTCTACCCGAGACAGGGAGGCTACGCACCGGAGTTCGACAACCTCGACAATCTCCTGGTGATGGGCCGTCTGCTCGGTCGTCTGCACAGCATCGGTGCCATCCGGCCTTTTGAACACCGCCTGACCCTTGACTGTCAAAGTTTTGGTCACGACAGTGTTGCGCTGATCAGTGAATCTTTCATTCCTGTCGAGTACAAGGCCAATTACGATGCCCTTACCAGCGACCTGCTGCAGACGGTTGAGGAATTGATGAGTGATGTCGACGCGCGTTATCTCCGGACCCACGGTGATTGTCATGCCGGCAACATCCTCTGGCGCCACAACGCCCCGCATATGGTCGACCTGGACGATGCGCGCATGGCGCCGGCGGTGCAGGACCTCTGGATGATGCTCTCCGGCGATCGTACACGCAGGACCGCTCAGCTCTCGGAAATTCTTGAAGGCTACGCTGAGTTTTTTGACTTTCGGTACAGCGAACTGCGACTCATCGAGGCGCTGCGCTCCCTGCGCATCCTGCACCACAGTGCCTGGCTGGCCCGGCGCTGGGACGATCCAGCTTTCCCCCACCATTTCCCCTGGTTCAATACGCCGCGCTACTGGGGAGAACACATCCTTGAACTGCGTGAGCAGATTGCCGCCCTTTCCGAGCCGGTCATACAGTGCTGAGGGGACCCGCCTTCGCCGAAGCTACGGCGTGGCAAGCTGTCCCGGCTAATACTTGCGCAGAGATGAATTGTAGGAGCGACCTCCCGGTCGCGAATTCTTCGCGGTCTGAAGACCGCTCCTACAGGAAGTGACGGTTCACTCTCCTCACTTTCAGTCTTCACGCTGATAGCAGAGCAACTGCTGTTCCACGACGTCGGCATTTAGCGACAGGTTCTGATCCGGGAAGGAAAACACCTTGACCACGTGCTTGAAATGGCTGCTGGAGGGCATCAGCCCTTCCAGGGCGTTGCGCAGGTTGGTGGTCCAGGCATGGTTGAGGAAGCAGTTCTTGTTTTCAGGGAACAGGGCCAGGTAGAAAATGCCGGCCTCGACCAGATCCTGGAAGAAGTGCGAGCCGTAGGAAAGCTCCGGCATGAGGTCTCCGGAAGTGAAGGCGACTTCAACGAGGGCCGAAATGTTGCTGATTTCGGAAAAGGAAATCGGCACTCCCAACGCCGGGGTCGATGTCCCCCACCGGCCTGGGCCCATCAGCAGGGTCGGGCTCTGCTCCTGGTCGGCGATCCGTTTGTTCAGGCGCCCGATCAGGCGCGCCACTTCGTGCCTGTCGTTAAGCGAGAGGGTGGTGTAGGTCGAGGGTTCGACCCAGATGACCCAGCGCAGACGCTGTGCAATGTTGCCGCCCATGAAGTTGCCGGCGGAGCGGAAGAAGGTTTGCTCGTCCTGAATGTTTTTCGGAATGGCGACCTGCTTGCGCGTGCCCTTGGTCTGCAGAGGACGGCACTGCACGATGTTGATATGCGGGGTTTCCTGCGGGTCGAAGTTGACCGTAAATTCGACGTCAACCGGGTAATCGTAGGCTTTCTCGACCGTTTTCAGGAGGCGTTGCATCAAGGGGGTAAATCCGGTTTCGGAAAGCAGTTTATCGAAGGTCAGCAGCCAGACCGGGCGTTTCTCTCGGCCTCTTTCCCTGAGTTTCTGCATCGCCTCCTGGTCATGGATGGCAAACCTTTCAATCTTCAGGTTGAGGTCTTCTTCGGACAGACTGTAAAGGGAGCGGGTTTCCATCGTGTTGTCGTTGACATTGACCAGGTCGACGTCCCGTTGCGCAAAGCGCCGGGTATCCTCAAAGCCCTTGTGCGGCAGCTTGAGCGGGGCGTCGAGGGCTACGATGCGCGGGTAATCTCCCTCGACGCGATCCACAGCCCGGGTGCCGAGTCCGAAAACCATGCGCAGCATGCCGGCTTGCGGGTCCATCTCTTTGTCCCAGACGAACGTGTTGTATGAAACGCCCACACCAGCCAGGTCCGGGAAGTAGTAATGTTTGCGGTAAGACCCGGAGACCCGCTGGATCAGCAGGCCCATCTGTTCATCCTGCTTGTCGAGGCCGCGCTGCAGCCGGTAGGTGAGGGCGTCCTCGCTCATGGTGCTGGCGAAGATGCGTCGCACAGCATCCTCGAACATTGCGTAGCGCTGTTCCGGAGAACCCTGGTTGGGACAGAAGAAACTGTCGTATTTTCCGGCGAACGCATTGCCGAAACCATCTTCCAACAGCGAGCTTGAGCGGACAATGATCGGGTACTGACCGTAGTACTCGAGCATTTTCTGGAAACCTTCGCGGATGAGATCCGGGAATTCCCCACTGAACATCTTCTCGCGTAGTTCCCTGGCTGCCTCAAAATAGCCTTCTTCTGATTTCTGGCGCATGAACAGGCGCCACCAGCCATTATGGACAATGTAGGAGTAGTAAACATTTGACCCGACGTAGAAAGAGTCATGTGCTTCCAAATGCTCCGACCAGCTGAAGTCAGGATCGTTGAGCAGGATCCTGCGGGCCAGCAGCATGCCGACCGCTTTGCCTCCCAGGAAGCCGGTGCCGATCATGCGTGCCTTGATGTTCAGCAGGTCTCGCAGCGAAAAATACTCGCGGGCCAGGTCAATAATGCGCGGTTCGCGGCCGACCAGGTGCCGACAGAGGTGCCGGATCATGTGAGCCTGCTCCTCTGCGGAATCCGGCGTGGATAGAAGCTCCTCTGCCTGCAGGAACAGCCGGTGCCAGTGGTCGAGTTGGCGGCTGGCGGTAGCCACGTCATGCCGGAACACATCAGTCAGCAGGTTGGTTGCGTCGAAGCTGTTGTCCACCGGCTGAAAGTTGTTGTCCGCCATGTGGTGCGGCAGGAACATGGTTGGTGAATGCCGCTCCCAGACCTTAATGGGCTGGATGTAGACCTGCTCATTGACGGTGTAGAGGTCGAGCAGGACCTGGGTGGTTTCCCGAATCCTGGCAATCGTGCGAAAGGCATGGCGGTCGCGGATCAGTGCAAAATAAGCGACTGTGTCAAGTTCGTAAAGGTAGGGGCAGGTGACATGAAAGAAGTTGCCAATCATGTGATCGGTCGCCCAGGCTGAGAGCAGTTCCGAGAGGCAGTCAAAGACGTAGAAGACCTCCCTGCCTTCCTCGGTGGCGATTGTATGGATCTGGCTGGCGAAGGGCTCGAAGCCAAGCCGCGGATCCAAGGTGATGATTTTGATCGGCAGATCTTCTGCGAGGAGCGGCGGGTGCTCGCCAAAGCGCAGGTAAACAACCTTGCGGCCTGCCTTGAGGGCTTCATTAACGAAAGGCTCGACAAAAAAACGGTAGTCTTCGATGGAATTGACCTTCCAGACGACATTGTCGCCAATACGCAGGTCATCCAGAATCTCATCCAGGCCGGAAAAACCTGTCGTTACCCGCTTGGCAGTGTTCATATCCTCCCCGTTCGATGATGAGCTTCAATAAGCTTCGGCGGCAGGGAGTCGCCCCCTGCCGCCGAAAGTGTGGTTAATCTCTATTTCTTAAATGACGCCAAAGGCGACCATAGCCTTGGCGACCTTGATGAAGCCGGCAATGTTTGCGCCGTTGACGTAGTTGCCGGGGGTACCGTACTCGATGGAGGTCTCGTAACAGATTTCATGGATATTCTGCATGATTTTCTGCAGGCGATCTTCGGTGTACTTGAACGTCCAGGAGTCGCGGATGGCATTCTGCTGCATTTCCAGGGCTGAGGTTGCCACGCCGCCGGCGTTGGCCGCCTTGCCCGGGCCGTAAGCGATTTCGGCATCGATGAAAACCTTGACGCCGTCGGGTGTGGTCGGCATGTTGGCGCCTTCACCGACTGCAATACAGCCGTTCTTGACCAGCATTTTGGCATCCTTGCCGTTGATTTCATTCTGGGTCGCCGAGGGCATGGCTACCTGGCAGGGGACTTCCCAGATGTTGCCGCCGGCAATGTATTTTGCATGTTTTTTGTATTCAACGTAATCCTTGATACGGCGCCGCTCGATTTCCTTGAGTTGCTGGACCAGTTTCAGGTCGATGCCCTTTTCGTCGTA
>DAOVNV010000140.1 GCA_030630015.1 Desulfuromonadales bacterium
AAACTGCGCCTCGCGGGCGAAATGGTTGTACCGAAGCGTACGGATGGCGTGGACGAGACCCTGGCCGATTTCGCTCGGCGACGGCTTGGCGCCGAGGCCCTCGACAAATTGATCGGCCCGATGGTTTTAGGGATTGTTGCCGGGGCCACCGAGAATATGAGCCTGCAAAGCTGCTTCCCAAGGATTCATGAACTCGAACAGGAATTTGGCGGTCTGCTCAAGGCGATGCTTAAGCTGGCCAAGCAGAAGAAAGCCGAGATCAAGGCTGGCAAACAGGTAGCGAGTGCGGCCGGCCCGGCCGGAGTGCTGACTTCTTTCGTTGAGGGTATCCAGGCTCTGACCGATGCAACCCAGAAAGGGCTGCGGGGCAGGGTACGGACGAATGCCGCTGTTGCCGAACTCAAGCCGGTTGAGGGTGGTTGGCAGGTGATTCTAGCCGACGGATCGGTTGTTGATGCTGAAATCGTGGTGTCTGCCGCTCCGGCGCATGTCCTGACCAACCTGGTCCGTTCCTTTGACAGCGAACTGTCGGACCTCTGTGCGGCAATTCCCTATTCACCGATGAACATCGTCTGTTTCGGTTACGAGCGCGACAGGCTCAAACGGGATCTGGACGGTTTCGGCTACCTGATCCCGAAGCGGGAGGGTTGTAATATCCTTGGCACTCTCTGGGATTCCAGCATCTTTCCGGAGCGCGCGCCGGAAGGCCATGTCCTGTTGCGCTCCATGATGGGTGGGGCCACCAACCCCGCTGCAATCGAATTGTCCGATGAAGAGGTTCTGAACCGCACCATGCACGATCTCAAAAATATCATGGGGATTGCGGCTCACCCTGAATTCGTCCGGATTTTTCGTCATGCCCGCGCGATCCCCCAATACACTCCGGGGCATGCCGGTCGTCTCGATGCAATCGAGGGTCGCCTGGAAAACCGGGCCGGTCTGTTTGTGACCGGCAATGCGTTTTTCGGGGTTGGTCTCAACGACTGTGTGAACGCCTCTAACCAGACGGCGGATAAAGTTGTTGGCTATCTCCGTGACCTGATTTCGTGAGGAGCCTGTCGGACAGGGGCGTATCTGTCATGGGTTCTCTCTTTGGTCCTCGGTGGCGCCCATCTGGTAGGTGCGCAGAATGGCCTCGATCTTTCCCTGCTGTTGCAGCTTCAGCAGGGTGGCATTAAAGCGCTCGACAAGCTTTGGGTCAGTAAATTTCTTGGAAAAACCTATATAGTATTTCAGTTTTCTATGACAGCCGGCATAGCGAATATTCTTGAGTCCCATCTTTTTCACAAGTGCTTTGCCAACTTCTCTGTTGGAGTAAACTGCATCGATTCGACCAGAGGACAAGAGTTTGAAAGCAACTTTATCATCGGAAATTATGTGGATGGTGATATCCTCTATTTTCGCCTTGACCATCTCCAGTGAATGGGAGGTGTTTGAAGGTCCATAGACACCTACAGAGTAGCCCTTGACGTCTGCTGTGTTTTTGAAAGCAAGCGGATTGTCATCACGGACAAAAAATCCATATTCCGTCTCTATAATGGCAGAGCTGAAATGTAACCACTTGGCCCGCTCTTCATTCCAGCCAATGACAAACATAGCGTGAGCCTTGCCGATTTTGGTGTAAAGCTGGGCCCGGGACCATGGCAGCAGATCAAATGAACATGATATCCCCAGCTCCCGGCAGGTGGCGTTGATGATATCAGCCGCAGGGCCGGAAACAACCCCGTCCACCTCGTAATTAAACGGCGGAAAATCCTGGGTGACAAATTTCAGCTCTGCTGCTGTAGCAGTGCTGAAAAAAAAGACCAGACTGAGGACAATGGTGCCGCAAAAGGAAAATATGTTAGCTGAGCAATAATTCTTATTCATAGTGACTAAGATATCACATGTCGAGTTCAGGCTTCCAGGCCTGGTGTTAATCTGTCATTTTGTCCAGAATCACCTTGACCTTATCGACATTAGCGGGAACAGCAGCTGTGTCGTCATGTTGTCTACTCTTCTCTTCATCGTACCTGATCGTTTCAGCTATTTTTCGCCATCATGATCTGGATCATGGTTTCGTCGACCTTGGACATGCCGATGTCGCTGATCCGGCTCAGGTTCTGAATCGTCTCCTCGGCCGTCCTGCCGACAAAACCCTCTACCGAGGTAATGCCGTGATCGTTGAGTGCCATGTAGGCCGAGCGGATCGCCGAATCGGTCGAACTGGCCACCTTGAGTGAGCAGCCTTCCTTGGCGCCATCGCAGAGCATGCCACCCAGGTCGCTGATCAAGTTGTTGATCGCCAGGGTGATCTTACCCATGTCCTTGCCTTTTTGCTGGTAGACGATGGCCGCTGCCGCACCCACGCCGGCGGCAATGGCACAGCCGCAGATCGGCGACAGACTGCCGGTGTAGCTCTTGATGTAGCTGTTGATCAGATGGGAGAGGGCGATGCTGCGTGCGACCGTTTTTTCGTCGATATCAAACCATTTGCCGACGTTGTAGGGAACCAGGATCGCCACGATCCCCTGGTTGCCACTGCCGCCGCTCGACATGACCGGTAAACTGAGTCCGCCCATACGGCCGTCCGCCGCCGAAGCCGTCATGATCTTGCTGGACGAACAGACGTCATCCTGCAGGAACTTCTTCTCTTTAAGGTCCGCCAGGTAAAAGCCGACTTTCTTGATCTGCTGTCCCGCTGTGGAAATGTGCAGGTTCATCTCGATGCCCTGCAGGATATACTGCTCGTCCTCGTCGTCCATCTCTTCGGCGGCATCGACCAGTTCCGCAATCGTCATCTGGCGCAGCACGTCCTTATAGTCGGGCAGACGGGTCACTTCCTCAGTTTCCTGTTTGGCGAACAGGACTTCGGAATCTTTTTCCAGCAGGGTCAGGTTGGTGTGGTTTTGCTCCAGGACGGCCCGCGTCGACCCGTTTGCATTGCGGACCGTCACGTCGATATAAAGGCCCAGCCTGGTGTTGTCACAGGTGATGGACGTCTTCCCCGTAGCAATCAACTCCCTGGCCTGCTCAATCATCTTCGGTGTCACGCCCTCAAGGATTTCCATCTTCCGTTCGGGCTGCCTGACCAGTGCTCCGATCACACCGGCGATCAGATTGCCCCGCTCGCCGTTGGTGTTCGGAATGGTCACCGCCATGCCGTTTTTGTAGACGCCCGGGTCCACACTGATGGCAATCTCCTCCATCGGGCCGTCCAGTTCGTTGGCTGCGATGCTGGCCGCATAGGCGACTGCCGTCGGCTCGGTGCAGCCCAGGGCGGGAAAAACTTCATTCTTCAAAATGGTTTTCAGCAGGTTCATGCGTCAGTTCTCCCGTTCCTTCTCACTGGAAGGAGGGCAAGGATTGTCTGTGGGCCCTTCGATTTAAGAACAGTCATTTTAGGGGCGCGTGGTGAGAAAATCGTAGTCGTAAGTCGGGGACATTCCCGTGAGAGCCCGGGACAGCTTGCCACGCCGAAGCCTCGGCGAAGGCGGGCCCCCCCCTCTCATCTAATCAGGTTGGAAATCTTATCGGCTGAATGTCGGTTTTTCCGTATTATAACCCAGGGTCACTCTGCAGGTCTTCTCTGTCGATGGCCATGAGGTAGCCGCGGGCGCGTTCCGTTTTCGGATAGCGGTTGACCAGGGTCCAGAAACCCTTGCCATGGTTTGGCTCAAGCAGGTGAGCCAATTCGTGAACAATGACGTAGTCCAGTACGAAACGGGGTGCTTTTGCCAGCCGGTGGGAGATCCTGATATCACCGCGTGTGGGTGAACAGCTGCCGTGGCGACGGGTCTGGCTCGTGGCCCAGCGGATCGATTGCCAGGCGAGCTGACCGTCGAAAAAGCGCTGGTTGAGATTTTTTGCCCGCTCTTGTAGAAAGTGATCCTCGAGATTTTGGGCCGCTTTGCGTCGCTGGATGCGCTTATGAAACCTGTCAATGACCGGCTTCAGTTCGGTGTCCGACATGACTGCCGGGGCACGCACTTCGAGGACGCCATCGACTTCACGGGCTTGAACGGTCTTGATACGCTTGCGACTGCGAATGATGCGAGTGTCCACTTTAAGCTCAGCGCTTTTTGCGCCGGAAGAGGTCGGTTTTCAGGCTTGAGACGCGATCCAGGAACAGAAGCCCGTCGAGATGATCGATTTCATGCTGGATGGCGATAGCTTCAAAGCCGCTGCATTCAATAACCTGGGGCTGGCCGGAGCGATCGGTAAACTCGACGATGATGTTTTCGGCACGGGTGACATTGCCGGTGTAGTCGGGAACGCTCATGCAGCCTTCGCGCATGGTCATGCTCCCCGATTTTTCAATCACTTCCGGATTGATCATGGTCAGCAGACCGTGGTTGTTGTCGCGACCCAGCTTGCTGTTCGAGACGTCGACCACCACGACCCGCCGGGAAGCGCCGATTTGCGGTGCGGCTACACCGACCGAATGTCCGGCGTCAAGCATGGTGTCGATCAGATCCTGCACCAGGGCGTCAACGGTTTCGTCGGGCATGACAACCGGTTCCGCAACCTGTTTGAGAATCGGGTCAGGATAGAGGAGAATTGGACAAACCGCCATGATCAGAGTTCCGCGGTGGGGATGGTGCGCACAGAAATATCGACCTGCAATTCGCTTCGCAAAGGGGACATCCAGGTGTCGACATCTTCCTCGGTGATATTTTCAGGGAGAACCGCTTCGAGGATCAGGACATAAACCGGGCGTTCCTCGCTGCCGACCAACTTGGTGTTGAGGTCGGTGATATTGACTTGTTTCTCACCAAGAATTTTGGCGACGCGATAGACGATGCCCGGCTTGTCGGAGCCGTAGACTGAAATCATGCAGAGATCCCCCTCGATATCCGGTCGAATCTCCCCACCTGGTTTGAGTACACGCAGGAAAACGGAGAGGCCGCTTTCTTCGAGAGGAAGGAACGCATCGCCAAAGCTCTCGCGGTCGACGTAGTCCGGATGGGCCAGGATCAGGATCATGGAGAACTGGCCGCCGAGGATGGAACAACTCGAATCGGCGATGTTGCAGCCAAGATCGAAGAGGATCCCGGTGACTTGCGAAACTATACCGGGTCGGTCGCGGCCAATGATGGTCAATGCGAAATGTTGCATACTTTCCTCCGCTCTGTGGCATAAGGGGCAAAGTTCGGTCTTTTTAACATGGCCTTCAGATTATTGCCAGTTTTCTTGCTGGCGCTGTGGCGGCATGACGGATACTCGCTTATGATACCGGGCTGTGGTAATCTGCCTGTCATATTGATAGTTTACTGGCTCGTAAATGGTTGGGTTAAAGATGAAAGCGCAAGATATTCGCATCGATTTCTTCCGAGGCTCCGGTCCGGGTGGCCAGCACCGCAACACCAGCGAGACCGGAGTGCGCATTACGCATCTGCCGTCCGGGATCGTGGTGACCGCCACGGAGTCCCGTTCACGCCACCAGAACCTGCAGCGCGCCATGGCGCGGCTCGAAGAAAAGCTGGCTGCTCGGCGGCGCAAAAAGCGGCCTCGTATCGCCACCCGGCCTAGCAAGGCATCGATGCGCAGGCGTCTGGAGAAGAAGCGGCAGCAGGCGGTGAAGAAGAAGGGCAGGGGGAAGGTTGAAGGGTGACAACCGCGATTGCCAATGTCATTGCCTATGCACTTGACGAGGCAAAATATCGTGGTCAGGAATATGTTCCACTGGCGATCGATATGGCCCCAGTCCAGCCGCATACTGCTCAGCGCAAGGCGAGAACTTACGAAAGTTGTCATGGCAACTCCAAGGTTGCCGGCCTTGGCACCGGTGACGGGGAAGCAGACGACCTCTCAACAGTTCAAACTATGGGCTCTGCCCAGCAACTGCTCTGGTGTGCTTTCAAAGTTTGTTGCTATATCGGGATGCTCCACAGTGTCGTGCAACTGCCCGCCAATATCTTCCAGGATCAACCGGAACTCCTCCGGTAGATGAAACCAATTAAACCCATAATCATCGTGAAGTTGAAAGAAAGTATCCGTTGTAGTGCAGTTCTCACTAGTGCGACCTTCCGGTGAGACTAAATAAACAAGCAACTCAACCAGCGCTGACTTGATTGCAGCAAGATTGGCTGGTCTGGCAGAGATAGAATCGCGCACCTTAAAAAGGTATGAATGCAATTCTTGTGTACCACCATTTAAGTTGCTCATTCGATAACCTGCTAACGTTAAAATTCAGCTGCACCCGGAACGCGGGGACCGCGTGTGGGGTGGCCGCTGTATTTTTTTGTTAGTTTTTTATTCATAAATTAACCGGGCCAAATACGGCCCAAATACAATTATTCCAATTACAGCGGCTCCAATAGAGGCGACAAGCACGCCACCTGCTGCAACATCTTTTGCTTTTCCAATTAATGGATGGTGATCTTTCGTTATTGAATCAGCGAGAAATTCTACTGCGGTGTTAAATGCCTCTGCCAACCAGACGATAATTATTGCAATGATCAATAATGACCATTCTGAGCCTGACAATTTGAACAGAAATCCAGCTGTAACAACGCCGAGTGTTGCGAATAAATGGATCCGGGCATTATGCTGAGTCTTTACCAGGGTGGCAATCCCCTGGATCGCATAAGGGAAACTCTTAAGTCTATTTTTGATACTGAAGCTCATTTTTGTAATGCATTCTTTTCTTTGCTAACGACAAAGCTCACTGGTTTTTACGAAGCGGAGTAAAAATCCA
>DAOVNV010000035.1 GCA_030630015.1 Desulfuromonadales bacterium
CATCAATCGACAAACAACGAACAGTCTGTTTTCGGAATCAACCCGCGCGCTTCGGCGCGGGCAAATAGGGTCTCTATGGCGGCGACCCCTGCGTCGCCCAAGTCGAGGGAGAAGTCGTTGACGTACAAGCCGATGTGGGCATCGATCACGGCATTGTCCAGTTCCTGGGCATGGTCCTTGATGTATTCACGCGGCTCGTTTGGATGCGTATGTGCATATTCCAGGCTGGCACGGATCGCCGCATCGACCGTGCGGATGGTTTCCGTTCCAAGGTCGCGCCTGGCCAGGATGCCGCCGAGCGGGATCGGTAGACCGGTTAGTTCTTCCCACCAGGCGCCGAGATCGAGGATTTCACTGAAGCCGCTTTGTCGGTAGGTGAAGCGGGATTCGTGGATAATCAGGCCGGCATCCGCTTCGCCGCGCTGCAAAGCGCCCATGATCCGGTCGAAGGGCATGATCAACACATTTTCGTACCCCTGTCCGTAAAGCTGCAACAGCAGATTCGCAGTGGTCAACTGTCCGGGTATGGCGATGCGTCTGCCGCGCAGGGCATCCATGTCGGTAGGTTCGGCGGCGATGACCAGTGGACCGCAGCCGCGACCAAGCGCTCCCCCACTGTGCAACAGCGCGTAGTTGTCACGCAGATGTCCCAGGGCGTGGTAGGAAATCTTGGTCAGGTCGAGCAGACCGTCGAGTGCCAGTTGATTGAGGGTTTCGACATCTTCCAGGCGTTCCCGGATGCTGAAGCCGGGACGGTTCACCAGACCATGGGTGAGGGCGTAAAAGATATAGGTGTCATTCGGGCAGGGTGAATAGCCCAGGGTCAATTGCCGCGTCATACCTTCTCTTTCGGCGGCCAATGGCTGAGCAGGTCCAGGACGGCTTCCTGGGCGGAACGCATGCCCCTGGCCAGGTCCCAGCGGGCCGGGTCGCGATCTTCCACCAGGTTGGAGATGCCGCGAACTTCAAGGAAAGGGACACCCGTCTGCCGGCAGGCGAGAGAGGCACCGGCGCCCTCCATATTCTCACAGATGCCGCCAGTACGGGCCGCCAATTCAATGCCGCGCGCGGTCGTGCCCGTACAGGTTGACACTGTGACAAAAGGTCCGGTTGCCAGTTTTCGTTCGGTTCCCCCGGCATACTTGTTTAGCAACGGTTCGGCCCAGGTTGTCAGCTCATCATCCACTGGCCAGCGGTTATAAACGATGCCGCGCACATCGTTGCGCATCGGCAGTCCCATTTCTTCAAGATCCTGAAACCCCAAGGGGGTCTGCACGCCTTCATCACCAAATATTTCACATTCTGCCAGGGCAATGTCGCCGATCTCCAGTTCACTGCCCGGAAAGGCGCCGCCACAGCCGAACAGCCAGAGTGCCTTGGGTTGGAAATTGTTGATAAGGGTCATCGCGCTGGCGGCCGCCGCAGCCTTGCCCAGCCCGGAATGGGCCAGGCAGATCTGTGTGTCATACCACAGGCCATGCCAGACCTTGAGGTTGCCGACAGATGTAGATTCAAGATCGCGCAGGGTTTGGCGCAACAGGCGGGTTTCTTCGGGAACAGCAGCGAGTAGGGCGAGCATAATAAAGACTGAAGTGCGAAGTGTGAGACGCGAGGCGAGAAAAACCAAAGCAAAGGCCTTTTCGTATTTCGCGTTTCGCGCTTCGTCGGTTTTAGGGTTTATACCACCCGTCCCGGATCAAGTCCCGGCGCAGATCCACCCCGGCGTTGCGGATGATGCCATTGCGCCAGAAGTGGTCTTCGGCGGGAAGGCCGGAGCCGGGGCTGTCCAGTCGCTTACGGTGGTTGCTGAGACTTTGCCGGAAACGGTCATCGGATTCCTGGAGTGCTTCCCTGATCCGCCCTCCCACAACCGGGAGGCTTGTCTCGATGACATACTGAATCATGTCACGCAGGCGCAGTCCCTGGCGATATTCCCAGAGGTCCCCTTCAAAATTTGTGCAACATTCACCGACGAAATCGTTCCAGTCGAGCAACAGGCCGCCAAAATCTTCTTCCGCAAATTCCTCGTACTCGGGACGCTGCCGCAAAAGACCCTCGATCTGGTGCTGTTCCTTACGTGAAAAGAAAAAGGAGATGCTCTCTTCCACGGGATACATGCCGAGATTTTCAGCGATCTCACGGCAGAAGTGGGCATAGTCGAGATCTCGTTCACTGAATTTCTGCAACTCGGCGGGCAGACTGGAGCGGTCCAGGCACAACAGGGAAAGATGGTCATGTCCCAGGTCCGTGTGCAGCGGTAGATTGCTGCAGTGTGGAATGCCGACTCTGGCCAGCAGGTCAGTGAGCCGGATATGGTTATCGGTAAAACAAGTCAGGACTTTCTCTTCCGAATAGAAAAGCTCCAGGCTGGCCCGGTTGTTGGCCAGACCGAAACCGACAAAACCGTCGTTCAACAGGCGATCCCAGTAGGGTTCGAGCGCGTCGAGAAGCTCGCTGACGGGCATGTAAGGTGAGTAGTATACGGCGGGCGTCGGGTTCTTCTGGCCCTGCTCGACAAAGCTCGGATCCGTCGTGTAAAACTCGAGAATGAAAAATGCCTCATCGGGCATGCTGGAGATAAAGGACTCGAATATCTGCCGAATTCGGTGGGTTCCTGCCACAACAGAAAAGTGGTAGGTGTCTGTGGCGTTTTCCAGAAGAGAAAAGGTATAGCCCTCATTCAGGACACAGGCTTTACGCCGGGTCTGGGGCCAGAGTTGTACACCGATGGGGAAGTTGGAAAAAACCTGGGGCAAGGCCGAAACTCTCTCTGCCCTGGATCCGTGAGTAAACGGCAGATCCAAGGCTAAAATTGACAGATTCACATCATGCGGCAAGATGCGTGTCAAAGTCAACTGGTGAGGCGTTGTGGCGGCGCGGCCATACTGTCACAGGGCCGGCTCTGGTGGCCAAGCTGCGGCTCTTGCCCGGATCCGTCAGCCACCCACGGTTTCAGGTTTTAAAAAAAGGTTTTGCAGGAGAGAAAAGTTTGTATGGCAAGGAGGATCGGCATTTAATAATAATAAATAGTTTTTATCTAAAATAAATTTAATTGACAATTTAGGGCTCTTTAAGATATACCCTGCGGGGTAAAACTCTATTCTATTTTGCTCTGGCAGTTCCCACAAAGTCTGTTGTGTAGAGCATCGGATATCGGTCTTACTTTTGTATTGTCATCGGTTTACGGGTTGGTCTGCAGCAGGAAAAGCTGCTTTCCAGGAATACTTAGCATCCAGCAGAAGGAATCAGCCTCATGTCAAAAAAAGCGATTAAACCTTCACTGAAGAATCCGTTTGATCCCCCGGAAAAGGTCGATTTCACCATTCCGGGTGAGGTCGCAGGCGTCACCGGTGGTTACGAAGAGGTCATGAAAGAGGGCTACGATCTGGTTCAGCGTCCGATCAAGTCGGTCCCGGTCGGACAGATTGAAAAGCAGCATTTCAAGAAGCGCATGACCGTCTGGGAAAGGATCAAGGTCCTGACCAGTGCGGAACCAAATATCCTGTTTCAGAACTGGGGCAAGAACCTGGATGGAGCCTCTCTGGTAACCGGTATCTTGAACATTGGCGGGCGTGATGTTGCTCTCTACGGGCACGACTTCACCGTGCGTGCCGGTTCGATCGATGCCACCAACGGCAGCAAGCTGGCCAAACTGTTCAACATGGCCGCCGACAAGGGTATCCCGGTCATCGGCATGAACGACAGTGCCGGCGCTTTCGTGCCGGCCGGCGTTGGCGGTCTCGATGGCTACGCCGAAGCCTTTACCTCCCTGCGCAAGATGAGCGGTGTGGTGCCGAGCATCATGTGCATGTTTGGTTTCAACGCCGGTGGCGGCAGCTATCTGCCGCGCCAGGGCAGTTTCGTCATCCAACCGAACGATACCTTCTTCGGTCTGACCGGCCCGGGCGTCGTCAAGTCGGTTCTCGGTGAAGATGTGACCCCGGAAGAGTTGGGTGGCCCCAAGGTCCATAGCCAGACCGGCGTTGCCGACCTTACCGTTGCCGACGAAGTCGCCGCACTGCGCACTGCGGTTCGCCTGCACAGCTACATTCCTGACAACAACAGCGTGATGGCTCCCTACCAGGAAACCAGCGACCCTCTCGATCGCAAGACCTGGGAGATCAATACGCTGCTCAAGAAGGCGTTCAACTCGCCGACCGGGTTCAACACCCCGTTCGATGTTTCGATCATCATCCAGCAGGTCTGCGACCATGGCGATTACTTCGAACTCCAGCCTGATAGGGCACGCGAAGTGGTGACCGCTTTCGGGCGACTGGATGGCAACGTGGTTGGCTTCTGCGCCAACAACAGCGCGGTGGCCTCCGGCCAGATCGACTGTGATTCGGCGGTCAAGATCGCTCGCTTCATCCGCTTCTGCAACATCTACAACATTCCGGTCATCTTCATGGAAGACACCACCGGCTTCCTGCCGGGGCGCGAGCAGGAAGCCCGCGGCATCGTCCAGGCCGGTCGCACGATGCTTGACTCGATCGTCGATCTGAGAACGCCGCGTATCCTGCTGATTCTGCGCAACGCTTACGGTGGCGCCTATGCCTCCTACAACAACTACCCGACCGGTGCCGACCTGGTGCTGGCTCTGCCGACCACCCGCCTGGCTGTCATGGGCCCGGCCGGCAAGGAGTTTGTCTACAAGGGCGAACTGCGCAAGCTGCGCGGCGCGATCCCGGCCATGGTCAAGCAGGGCACTCAGGAGCGCATCAAGGCTGGCATGGAGGGTGAGGCCGCCAAGCGGGATGCCGAGAACGAAGCTGCGGAATGGCTGAAGGCTCAGGAAGCCGAACTGAATCTGCGCTATGAAAAAGAGCTGATGAACCCGAAAGAGGGCCTTGCCCTGGGCTCCATCTCCTCGATTGTCATGCCGACTGACCTGCGCAAGGTGCTGGGAGAGAATCTGAACTTCTTCCTCAGGCACTACACACCTTCGCCTATGGGCGGTATCCAGCGCGAGTTCCATTAATCAGCGACGGCATAATGACCTAAAGAATGAGATTGGAGATAAAGAGCCATGACACAAACTAACGATTACTATACTAACAACCCCTTGGTTCACAAGGACCGTCGTCTGGGCAAATCTGACTCGGAGTGGGTGCGTTCCTTTTCATGTGAGAACCTGAAGCCGCTCATTGTTTGCCGCGGCCCGATCCGTAAAGAGGCGATGGACGTTTACGAAGAGATGGGGATTTCCCATTATGGTATCCTTCTCTCCGAAAAGGACTCCATCGTCTATCCGAACGCATTGTCACCTGAACTGCGCCAGTTGACCGACTCGACCCGCGTGCACCGCGTGCCCGACTATTCCGGAGCCAGCAAGGAAGAGCGCATCGAGCGGATTGAACAGATTATCCAGACCGCTAAAGACAACGGTTACGACTCGATCTTCGCCGGCTACGGATTTATGGCCGAAGATGACGAATTCGTGGCTGCGATCGAAGATGCCGGCCTCAAGTTCATCGGTCCCTGCGCCCACACCCAGACCAGCGCCGGCAAGAAGGACGAAGCCAAGCGGACCGCTCTGCGAGTCGGTGTCAGCGTCACCCCGGGCATTGACAATGCCACGGCCCGCACCCTGATAAGCAAGCACCCGAGCCGCGAAGCACTGCTGGCGGTGGTCAAGGCTGAAAACCTCAGTTGCGACGAGCAGGTGCTCGCCGACGAAGCGCTGCCTTTGGAAGACCTGGCTGATCACGTTTTGATGGCTTCTTACAGCAAAGGCATCGATCTTTATTCGATTGATGAACTTGGCAAACAGGTCGAAAAAGAAGCTGCCGGTATGTTCAAGGAGAACCCGAATGCCCGGATTCGTCTCAAGGCGATCGGCGGCGGCGGTGGCAAAGGCCAGAGGATCTTGGGCGCGTCCCTGTTGACCAAGAAGAACATCAGCGATGCCGATGTTGCCAAGGCTGCAGCCGAAGCTCCCGGCATGGTTCTCGAGATTCTCAACGAGGTTAAGGCCAACGGTGTCGGCGACAACAAGAACGTGCTGATCGAGCTGAATATCGAGCAGACCCGCCACAATGAAATCCAGCTGCTCGGCAACGGTGACTGGTGCATCTCTCTCGGCGGTCGCGACTGTTCCTTGCAGATGCACGAGCAGAAGCTGCTCGAAATCTCGGTCACCCAGGAAGGTCTGGCCATCGAGATTGAAAAGGTCAAAAAGGCCGGCGACAAGGTGGCCGTCAAGGCGCTGGAGAGCGACCTCAAGGTTCTCAAGCGGATGGAAGAAGAGTCGGCCCGTTTCGGCGTAGCCGTCGGGCTCGATTCCGCCTCGACCTTCGAGTGCATCGTCGACCGCGATCGTCACTACTTCATGGAGGTTAATACCCGCATCCAGGTCGAGCACCGTGTGTCCGAGCTGTGCTACAGCCTCAAGTTTACCAACCCGAAAAACAAGAAAGACTTCTTCATCGTCGAGTCGCTGGTTGAAGCGATGGCCCTGCTCGCCGAGCATAAGGAGCGTCTACCCAAGCCGGAGCGTATCAACCGGTTCGGTGCCGCCGCCGAGGCCCGTCTCAACGCCACCGACGCGTCCTTGTCGCCGAGCGCCGGCGGTATGATCCGTTACTGGACCAAGCCGCTCGAGGGCGAGATTCGTGACGACCAGGGTATCTGCATGCCCAACCCGGACAGTGGCCAGTTTATGCGCTACAAGGTGGCCGGTGCCTACGACTCGAACATCGCCCTGTTGTTGACCACGGGTGTGGATCGTATCGACAGCTACAACTCCCTGTCCAAGGTGATCTGCAACACCAAGATCCGCGGCACCGACCTGGCCACCAACCTCGAGTTCCACTACGGCCTGGTCAACTGGTTCATCGGCAACAATGTCATGGCCAAGCCGACCACGCGCTTTGTCGTGCCCTACCTGACCCTGGTCGGTACGCTCAAGGAAGAGGCTCAAAAGCTTGATCCGGTCGTTGCCTTCCTGCAGATGAAAAAGCAGTATGGCGCCCAGCTTGCCGAGCAGTACGCCGACGATCCGGAAAGCCTGGCCGCTGAGAAGAAGAATGTTTCCGAGCTGCTCGATCGCAAGGGCACGCTGATCACCCGGCCGATAGAGCGCCTGCTGGGAGATCCGCACCTGCTGTCCGGCTGGTTGAGCCTGAACCGGAAGAATTTCCGGATCGAGAACAACAAGGTGGTCTGGCTGCGCAACCCGGTGGTCATCCTGGGCGAAACCTACGATTACCTGAACATGACTTCTCGTCCGGGAGAACCGGCCTCGGAAATCATCTGGAGCCACGATGACGAGCAGCTGAAGAAAGCGCTGCGTTTCTACGACGAGCTGCGTGACAAGCTGGGCCTGGAGAAGGATGACTACTTCAAGCTCAACGAGATGTTGCACAAGGAAAAGCCGCAGAAGGGCTTTGATGCCGATTTCTGGGTGGAGGTTCGTGCAGCACATGCCGGCTACGAGGCGGGCATTGAACTGCTCGGCATGCTGTTCCTGGTCGGCAAGCGGACCAACTTCTATGACCTGAAAGTAGAAGATGACCTGGAAGTCACCATTCCCGACTACCTGACCGACCCCGATCTCCAGGCGCGCATGAAGAAGATTCTGGTGCCGCCGCCGGCAACCAAGGCCGACGAGATCGTCACCCCGGGCGGCGGTATGTACTACGCCCAGGAAGCTCCGGGCATGCCGCCCTTCGTGACTGAAGGGATGCATTTTGACAAAGGACAACCGTTGTTTATCATCGAGGTCATGAAGATGTTCAACAAGGTTCCGGCACCTTTCTCCGGGACGATCGACAATATCCTGATCGAAGGTGGCGACGGCGTGATTATTTCGAAGGGGCAGCCCCTCTTCAAGGTCACTCCGGACGAGAAATTTGTCGAAGTTGACCCGAAAGCGATCGAGCGTGAGAAGAGGGCAACGACGTCAGAGTACTTGGCCGTTGTGCTTTGAACATCTGTAAGTAACAGGAGGATTGCGGGCCGGTTCCCGCCGGCCCACTTGCTGAATGGTCAGCCCCGCCTGTATCAGGCGGGGCTGATGCTTTTCCCTATAGCCATCATGCGATAAAATCTCTTTCTATTCTTGAACGGAAGGGCTCGAAGTGGAATACAAGATTGGACCTAAAATCAAGAAGCTGCGCAAGGCCCGCAAACTGACCTTGCAGGATGTTGCCACTGAGACGGGCTTCTCGCCGGCGTTGATTTCCCAGATTGAAAACAACAATGTCTCGCCGCCGATTGCAACCCTGTCCAAACTCGCCAAGTTTTTTGATGTCAAGATGGGGCTGTTCTTCGAGGATGAAGAGGCCGAACTCAAATTTGAAGTAGTGCGGCGTTCGGACCGGCGCGAAGTCAGTCGGGTGATCTCGAAAGCTGGAACCGGTCATGGCTATACCTACGAGACTCTATCGTTTCGCAAGCGTAACAAAAAGATGGAGCCTTTCATGGTCACCGTATCGGAACGGCCCAGCGAGGAAACTCTCTACAACCATGAAGGCGAAGAATTCCTGCTGATCCTCCAAGGTAAAGCGGAAATCATCCTTGAGCAGGAGCGTATCATCCTTGAAGAAGGCGACGCGGTTTATTTCGACGCCTCCCTGCGGCATCGGCTGCTGGCCTGCGACGGTAAAGAGGTCCAGGTGCTGGCGGTGGTGACGCGTTAAGATATTTTGATTTAGAACTGATCATGCAAAGGTATTTGATAGAGAGGATGTTTCAATGAGCGGTTTCGATAAGAAGGTTTTGGCCGATTGGGAAGCCCAGGCAAAAAAGGAAAAGAAGACCGACGACCTGTCCGGTTTCAAATGGGAGACGCCCGAGGGGATCACCGTCAAGCCGCTGTATACGGCGGAGGACCTGGCAAAGCTGGAGACGGTTGATACGCTGCCCGGTCTGGCGCCCTTCACCCGCGGCCCGATGGCGACCATGTACGCCGGCCGCCCCTGGACGGTCCGCCAGTATGCGGGTTTCTCGACGGCGGAAGAGTCCAACGCCTTCTACAAGCGCAACCTGGCCGCCGGTCAGCAGGGTCTGTCGGTAGCTTTTGACCTGGCCACCCACCGCGGCTACGATTCCGACCATCCCCGGGTGGTGGGCGATGTCGGCAAGGCGGGTGTCGCCATCGACTCGGTCGAGGATATGAAGATCCTGTTCGACGAGATCCCCCTCGACAAGGTATCGGTTTCCATGACCATGAACGGTGCGGTGCTGCCGATCATGGCCAACTATATCGTTGCCGCCGAAGAGCAGGGTGTTGCGCAGGAGCAGCTGGCCGGGACCATTCAGAATGATATCCTCAAAGAGTTCATGGTCCGCAATACTTATATCTACCCGCCGGCGCCCTCGATGCGCATCATCGCGGATATCATCGAGTACACCAGCACGTATATGCCGCGCTTCAACTCGATCTCGATCTCCGGCTACCATATCCAGGAAGCCGGGGCCAACAACGCCTTGGAGCTGGCCTTCACCCTGGCGGACGGCATCGAGTACGTCAAGACCGCCATTGACAAGGGTCTTGATGTCGACACTTTTGCGCCGCGCCTCTCTTTCTTCTTTGCGATCGGCATGAACTTCTTCATGGAGGCGGCCAAGCTGCGTGCCGCCCGCCATCTCTGGTCGCACCTGATGAAGCGCTTCGAGCCGAAGAATCCCAAGTCGTTGATGCTGCGCACCCATTGTCAGACCTCCGGCTGGAGCCTCACCGAACAGGACCCCTACAACAATGTGGTCCGTACCACCCTCGAAGCGTTGGCTGCCGTGCTTGGCGGCACCCAGTCGCTGCACACCAATGCACTCGACGAAGCGATCGCCCTGCCGACCGACCAGTCGGCGCGCATTGCCCGCAACACCCAGTTGATCATCCAGGAAGAGTCAGGCGTCACCAACGTGGTCGATCCCCTGGCAGGTTCCTACTATGTCGAGAGCCTGACCGCTTCGCTGATCGAGGAAGCCCGCAAGATTCTCGATGAGATCGAGGAACTCGGCGGCATGACCAAGGCGATTGAATCCGGCATGCCGAAATTGCGCATCGAGGAATCGGCTGCCAAAAAGCAGGCCGCGATCGACAGCGCCCGCGAGGTCATCGTCGGTGTCAACAAGTACCAGCTCGCCGAAGAGGATGAGATCGAAGTTCTCGATGTCGATAACACCGCCGTGCGCAAGTCGCAGATTGCCCGTCTTGAGAAGATGCGCGCCGAGCGTGATGAAGCCGCATGTCAGAAGGCGCTTGCCGCAATTACGGCAGCGTGCGAAGATGACAGCCAAAACCTGCTCGGCCTGAGCATCGAGGCGGCCCGCCAGCGGGCCAGCATCGGCGAAATATCCGACGCCATGGAAAAGGTTTTCGGTCGCCACAAGGCGGAGATCAAGCTGGTGTCGGGTGCCTACGGAGCTATCGTGGCAAGTGACCAGGACTTTGTCGAACTGAAAAAGCGTATTGACGCCTTCTCCGCCGAGGAAGGGCGCAGGCCGCGTATTCTGGTGGCCAAGATGGGCCAGGACGGCCATGACCGCGGCGCCAAGGTGGTGGCCACGGCTTACGCCGACGCCGGTTTCGATGTCGATGTCGGCCCCCTGTTCCAGACGCCCGAGGAAGCCGCCCGTATGGCGGTCGAGAACGATGTGCACGTGGTCGGCGTCTCCAGCCTGGCTGCCGGGCACAAGACCCTGGTGCCGCAACTGGTTGCTGAACTCAAGAAGTTGGGCGCCGAAGACATCGCCGTGGTCTGCGGCGGCGTCATCCCCCGCCAGGATTACGAAGAACTCACCGCCGCCGGCGCCGCGCGCATCTTCGGCCCCGGCACGCCGATCACCGTCTCAGCCGGACAGACCCTCGACGCGATCGAGGAAAAACGTAAGTAAATGTAATGGTGTTGGGGCGCGGTGCGCAGAGCCTATAGCGCACCGTCTATATCGAACAGGATGGTTTTGTAGGGGCGCGTGTCATGCGCCCTTGCGTTTGGGTGTATCGTGATTGGTAGGGGCGAGGCGCCGCCTCGCCCGAGGGCGACCCGCCGGGTCGCCCCTACATGGGTTCTATCTATAATGATCAAACTCCACGACATTGCCGCTGGCGTGCGCGCCGGCAATATCCGTTCCCTGGCCAAGGCGATCACCCTGGTTGAAAGCCGCAGCCCCGATCACTCCCTTGCCGCCACCACCTTGCTCGATGAACTGCTGCCGGAATCCGGCCAGGCGATCCGGGTCGGTATTTCGGGAGTGCCAGGGGTTGGCAAGAGCACTTTCATCGAGGAACTGGGGCTGCTCTTGACCGGTCAGGGGTATAAGGTGGCCGTGCTGGCCGTCGATCCCTCTTCGCAGCTGTCCGGCGGCAGCATCCTCGGTGACAAGACCCGCATGGAGGAGCTCTCCCGCGACCCGAATGCTTTTATCCGGCCTTCTCCGGCAGGCGACACCCTGGGCGGGGTGGCCCGCAAGACGCGCGAGACCATGCTGCTCTGCGAGGTGGCCGGCTACGATGTCATCATCGTGGAAACGGTCGGGGTCGGCCAGTCGGAGATCACTGTCGCCTCGATGGTCGATGTGTTTCTGCTGCTGCAGCTGCCGGGGGCCGGCGATGAACTGCAGGGCATCAAGCGCGGCGTGATGGAGATCGCAGATCTGATCATCATTAACAAGGCCGAGGGCGACAATCGGCCCAAGGCCGATCTGGCCCGCCAGCAATACGAAAACGCCTTGCACATGATGGCCCCGAAGAGCATCAACTGGCAGGTCTCTGTCCAGCTCTGCAGCGCCCTGCATCGTGAAGGCATTGACGAGATCTGGCAAAAAGTCACCGAATTCAGGTCGGTCATGCAGGCCAGCGGCGAATTCGATGAAAAGCGCCGCTTGCAGAGCAGCGACTGGATGTGGACCCTCCTCCAGGATGACCTCAAGCAGCTCTTCCTCACCAACCGCAGCGTTTCCGCTCTGCTTCCACAAGTCCAGGAAGCCGTTGCCAGTGGTGTCACCACGCCTGGCGCGGCTGTCAGGCGACTGCTGGAAGCGTTCAAGCGACACTACTAACGAATAGGCAGTTAACTCTCATCTAACAATCGGAGTGTATTGTGCCAAAAAAAATAAGCCACATCGGCATCGCCGTGAACAGTCTCGATGCCAGCATCCCCTTTTACCGCGATGTGCTCGGGATGGAGTTCGAGGGGACAGAGGTGGTCGCCGAGCAGAAGGTCAAGGTTGCGTTTCTGGTGATTGGCGAGAGCCGGATCGAACTGCTTGAGCCAACCGCTCCCGATTCGCCGGTCGCAAAGTTCCTGGAGAAAAAGGGTGAAGGCACCCATCACCTGGCCTACGAGGTCGATGATCTGGAAGCGGCCCTGGCCGGCCTGAAGGAGCAGGGGGTGCGCCTGATTGACGAAACCCCGCGCATGGGGGCGCACAATACCCGGATCGCCTTCGTGCATCCCAAGGCCAGTGGCGGGGTGTTGACCGAGCTGTGTGAAGCCGGGGGGCACTGATCTGCCGGTTGATGTCCAGGTTGGAAGATGCGCTTGATCTGGATCAGCAGGTCAATGGCAGATGCAGGTTTAAATAACAATGTTTTATAAATTTTAAAAAGTGTCATTAAAGGCTTCAAAGCCTGTAAAAATGGCACTTTTCACTTTTAATCTTGACAATCAAAAGGGTCCGTTTCTATACTGCCCGAAGCTTTTATAAAACGGTGTCGTAGAAACGCTCTGAATGCAGCCTCGGTACGACCCGGAAACAGGTCCTGCCGGTGTGAATGAACGTGGGTTTATGGTTGGCAAGCGACTGATATGCATCATCCTGTGGGTCGGACTGCTCTTGGTGCCGGTTGTTGCAAGCGGTATCGAAGCTGGCAAGGCGGCTCCCGATTTTAAATTGAAAGACCTGGCCGGACAGGAACACTCGCTGTCCGATTTCAAGGGCCGGGCCGTATTGCTCAAGCTGGCCACCACCTGGTGTCCGACCTGTAAGCAGCTGAGCAGTCAGATCGAAAAGATCGGGACTTATCTCAAGGAGCAAGATGCGGTTTTCCTTGATGTTTTCGTCCAGGACACCCCGGCCATGGTCAGCAAATCGCTCAAGGGCAGGGATTTCATCGTCGAGTTCCATGCCCTGCTGGATGACGGGCAGGTTCACCGCGCCTACAACGTTTACCTGATACCGCGCCTGCTGATTATTGATCCGCAGATGAGGGTGTTCTTCGACAGCGCCGGTCGTGATGTCACAGGCGCCAAGATCAAGCAACTGATCGAGGAACTGAAATCGGCCAGTCAGGACGCTCCGGCAGGGAATTGAACGGCTTTTGACAGGGTGAACGCTTGTTTGGATTGAGTGCTCTAGACGTGGATAAATTGCGACAGTGTGGCAGGCTGTATACAGTTATATCGGTTTCACTCTGACTCAGCCGGCAGCAGGTGCAACACAGTATCAAAAAATAGTTGGTATTTTACGCGGCTTTGACTATGTTATGGGCTGTTTGACCGGCCGGGACGTCATCTTGGCATCATTGTTGTAGTAATCATG
>DAOVNV010000204.1 GCA_030630015.1 Desulfuromonadales bacterium
CGTCCCTGTGGGACGAGGTCAAGGCATTGCTCACGTCCGAAGTCGGCCGGATCAAGCAGGGGCCGGTCACCGATTTCCGGAACTACCACCATGCCGTGATCGATCGGGCCGCGTTCGCCAGCATCACCGAGTTTATCGACTACGCTCAGGCGGCTGCCGATGCAGATGTTATCATCGGCGGTGGTTACGACGACAGTGTCGGCTACTTTATAGAGCCGACCGTCATTCACGCCAAAGGGCCGCATTTCCGGACCATGGAGGAAGAGATCTTCGGACCGGTCATGACGATCTACGTCTATCCGGACGAAGAATATGTCGAAACCCTGGATCTGTGCGACCAGACCTCGATCTACGCACTGACCGGTGCAGTGTTCGCTACTGAACGCCGTGCGGTCAGCACGGCCATGAAAAAACTGGAGAATGCGGCGGGCAACTTCTACATCAACGACAAGCCGACCGGGGCGGTGGTTGGCCAGCAGCCGTTCGGCGGTGCCAGGGCCTCCGGGACCAACGACAAGGCTGGTTCGTACCTCAATCTGTTGCGCTGGATTTCTTCAAGGACCATCAAGGAGACTTTCGACGCACCGGAATCCTTCGAATATCCTTTCATGGATGCTGAATAACCAGCTCGGATTAAACTGTGCTGAAAGGGAATTCATATGTTACTGTTCAATCTGCTTGTCAGCAAGACCATCATGCACGTGCCGGGGCCGATCGTTAGCTACTTTGCCAAGGGCTACATCGCCGGCAACAACCTCTCAGATGCGGTCCGGGTGTCCAGCAAGCTCAACCAGCAGGGCGCCATGGTTACCATGGACATCCTTGGCGAGTTCATCACGACCAAGGCCCAGGCCAGTTTCTTCAAGCAGGAATGCCTGAATATCCTTGAAGCCATCCAGAAGGAGGGCCTCAACGGCAACCTTTCGTTGAAGCCGACCCAGATGGGTCTGCTGCTCGACAAGGAATTTGCCTTCGAGAACATCCGGGAGATCGTCAAGACGGCCAGTGACTATGACAGCTTCGTACGGATCGACATGGAAGATATCTCCTGCACGGATGACACCCTGGAATTTTATCGCTCGTTGCGCGCTGAGTTTCCGGATCATGTCGGCACGGTGCTGCAGTCGTATCTGCGGCGGACCCTGGCCGATATTGATGGCCTGGCCAACGACAAGATGAATATCAGGCTCTGCAAGGGCATCTACAACGAGCCGCGCGCCGCGGCCTACAAGGATTACAATATCATCAATCGCAGTTTCGTGGAAAGCCTTGACCGGCTGTTTCATCACGGTGCCTATGTCGGTATTGCCACCCAAGACGAGATACTGGTTTTCGAGGCCCTGCGCCTGATCGACAAGTACGGGCTGAAGCCGGACCAGTACGAGTTCCAGATGCTGCTCGGCGTCGATGAACAACTGCGTCAGATCATTCTGGATGGCGGACATCGTTTGCGGATCTACGTACCCTACGGTGAAGACTGGCTGCCCTACTCCAAACGACGTCTGAAGGAGAACCCGGGCATCGCCCGGCATGCCCTGGTTCAGATGTTGAAGAAACAGAGCTGATTTTCTCGGTTTCTTCTTCCTTATTGACAAACCAGAGTAATAATGATTTCTTGGACATAACAGTGTTTTACATGATGGTTGGCAGGGCTGTTTGATGAGTTTTTTAACCTATTAATGAAAAAGGAGATGCACCATGTTGAAAAAGGGTCTTTTGTTAACAACGTCGCTACTGCTTGCTTGCGCTCTGTTGGCGGGCCAGGGTTTTGCCGCTGATGCAGTCAAGGTGGGGATCATGATCCCTACAACCGGTGGAACGGCAACTGATGGTAAGGATATGGAACGCGCAATCAAACTGGCCGTTGACGAAATCAATGCTGCGGGCGGTCTTTTAGGGAAAAAAATCGTAACAACAACCGGTGATGACGCTTGTGATCCCCAGCAGGCTGTTGCGGCTGCCAGCAAGCTGATTTCGGAAGGCGTGATTGGCGTGGTCGGCGGTTACTGCTCGGGCGCGACCCTCCCGACTCTCAAGCTTTACGGCGAAGCCAATGTTCCTTTCGTGATTGCCGCTTCGAACTCAACCGCTCTGGTTGGTGCAAACCCCGGCATCGGTTTCATGATCAACTCGACCGGTGATGCTCAGGCTGACACTGCTGTTGCCCTGTTCGAATCCGCCAGTGTAAAAAGTATCGCAATCGTTCACATGGGTGAAGCTTACTCGGAAGACCTCGCCAGCATCGCGAAGCAGAAGTGGGAAGCCAAAGGCAACAAGGTTGTGGCTTACGAGGTTGTCAATAAGGGTGAGCAGGACTTTTCCTCTCTCGTGACCACCATCAAAAGCAAACGCCCGGATGCGGTCTTCTGGACGGCCTATTACGCGGAAGGCGCACTGCTGATCAAGCAGCTGAGGCAGGCTGGCTACCGCGGTACAATTGCTATCGGCGACGGCTCCAACTCGCCCAAACTGATCGAAATCGCCGGTCGTGCGGCTGAAGGCGTGTATTGCTTCTCCAACCCGACGGTCGATTACCTCCCCGCCGCAAAAGACTTCGCCGCGAGTTTCACAGCGAAGTATAAGGTTGCCCCCGGCCCCTACTCCACGCTTTCATACGATGGCATGATGCTTCTCGCCGATGCAATCAAAAGGGCCGGGTCCTTTGATCAGGACGCCATTAAAAAAGCTCTGAAGGCGACCGACAATTACGAAGGTATTGCCGGTCCGATTTCCTTTACGGACAAGCTGACCCTGGCACGCAGCAACTTCGTGACCATCCAGGTCAAAGGTCAGAAATGGCAGCTTCATAAGTAGCCTTTGTCTGCCCGGGACATGACGTTCCGACAGGCTGTTGCGTACAGGATTGCAAGTAACAGCCAAAATTAAAGCAACACGCTTTTCCGGCAATGGAGCTGTTGAGGGTTCGCCCTCAACAGCTCCCCGGAAGAGTTACGGACCTTCCTTCAGAAAATCATTTTATTTTTTTAAAGGTTGCAATCACTACAAGCCGCAGCATCGAAAGAGGTTTTAAAAAAACCGGCGCTGTCCCTCCGGGTTAAGCCAGCTTTTTTAAGAGCTTTTTCAGGCCAAACGTCACAGTCTTTATCCACCCTCCAACCTTGGACCTGGAGCCTTGATTAAACGGCTTCAGGTCGTGTTCAGACTCAAGCCCAAAGAAGGGATATCGGTAGTGTCTACTCTGGATATTTTTTTACAGCAGCTCGCTAATGGACTGATCCTTGGGTCTTTTTACAGTATGGTCGCCCTTGGCTACACCATGGTTTATGGGATTATCAAGCTGCTCAATTTTGCCCATGGCGACATTTACATGGTCGGAGGGTTCGTCGGCCTGATCCTGCTCTCACTCATCAGCCCCTTTTTGGGAGCAGGGTGGGCGGGGATCCTGGTGGCAATGATCATCAGCATGATCCTGGTCGGCTTGCTTGGGGTTCTGATCCAGCGTATTGCCTACGTCCCCATGCTCAGCGCGCCACGGCTTTCGATTCTGATTACCGCTCTTGCCGTTTCAATGCTGCTTTACAATTTCGTCATGTCCATGACGAGTGGCGAATACAAGGCTTTTCCAGTTGATCTGGGCTACGAGGGGCTTGAATTCGGGAATGTCTTCATCACCTATACCCAGATCATCCTGGTTGCATCAACGGCGACCCTGATGTTGATCCTGCATTTTTTCATCAGTAAGACCATGTACGGTAAGGCGATGCGGGCCATTGCCATTGATCAGGACGCCTGTCGCCTGATGGGCATTAATGTGAAGACGATTATCGCCATGACCTTTTTCGTCGGGTCGGCACTGGCCTGTGCGGCCGGTGTCATGGCTGGTGTCTACTATGGCAGTATCCATTTTTTCATGGGCTTCCTGATCGGCCTGAAAGCATTTACCGCCGCAGTCATAGGTGGCATCGGCAGTATCCCGGGAGCTGTGCTCGGCGGGCTTATCCTGGGGCTGCTTGAGTCATTCGGGACCCAACTGCCCTTTATCGGCTCGGAATGGAAAGATGTGTTCGCTTTCGGGATCCTGATCCTTATCCTTCTTTTCAAGCCAACCGGATTGCTCGGTAAGACCGAGATAGAGAGGATGTAACAGTGACTACTGAGGCGGAACTGAATAAAAGAAAACTGAAGA
>DAOVNV010000210.1 GCA_030630015.1 Desulfuromonadales bacterium
CTCGGCTGTGCTGGAGGCGCTGCACCTCACCAAATGGTATGCGCAGGAGCATGTGCTGTTATGTCTGATCCCGGCGTTTTTCATTGCCGGGGCGATTGCGGTCTTTGTGAGTCAGGCTGCCGTCATGAAATATCTCGGGGCCAGGGCCAACAAAGTGCTCTCTTACGGTGTGGCTTCGGTATCAGGCACGATTCTCGCGGTTTGTTCGTGCACTGTTCTGCCGCTGTTCGCTGGTATCTATCGCATGGGCGCGGGCCTCGGACCGGCCACCGCGTTTTTGTACGCCGGCCCCGCTATCAACGTGTTGGCAATCATTCTCACGGCGAGGGTGCTGGGGTTGGAGTTGGGGGTGGCGCGAGCCATCGGGGCGATCTTGTTCAGCATCATTATCGGGTTATTGATGCACCTGATATTTATCAAGGAAGAGACGAAGAAGGTTGCCGCCCAGATGGCTATGCCGGAACAGGAAACCAGTCGTCCCCTTTGGCAAAACGGGCTGTATTTTGCAGCCATGGTGGCCATCCTCGTTTTTGCCAATTGGGGCAGGCCGGACGCAGAAAGCGGCATCTGGTATCAGATCTACTCGGCAAAGTGGATTATCACCAGCGCTGTCGCAATTCTGTTCGGCCTGCTGCTGGTCGTCTGGTATGGATTGAACAAGTGGAAGGTGCTGGTGACCGGTGGAGTAACGGCCATTCTGGCGGCGATCTTCCCGCATGAGCCGTTGCTGCCGTTCTCGGCAGCGGTAGTGGGGCTGTCTCTCATAACGTCTCGAGACGACGGCGAGGCGGGGGATTGGTTTGCACAGACCTGGGGTTTCACCAAACAGATCCTGCCGCTGTTGGCGGCAGGCGTGTTGGTGGCCGGGTTGCTGCTGGGGCGACCGGGACACGAGGGCTTGATTCCGTCTCATTGGATCAGCGACTGGGTCGGCGGCAATTCGATAGGCTCCGTTTTCTTCGCTTCGGTGTTAGGGGCGTTCATGTATTTCGCCACGCTGACGGAAGTACCGATCCTGCAGGGTCTGATAGGTAACGGCATGGGCAAGGGTCCGGCGCTGGCCCTTCTGCTGGCCGGGCCGGCTTTGTCGTTACCGAATATGTTAGTCATACGATCGGTAATGGGGACGAAAAAGACAGTCGTGTTCGTAATACTCGTGGTCGTCATGGCCACGATTTCCGGAATGATTTACGGTTCACTCTTTTAGGAGGATATGTCATGAAAAAACTCAAAGTGCTCGGCCCCGGCTGCCCCAAATGTGAGGAGCTCATGAAACAGACCCAGGCGGCGGTCGACGAGTTGGGGCTGGACTGCCACCTTGAGAAAGTGACCGACATCATGACAATCACGTCATACGGTGTGATGATAACGCCGGCGCTGGTTGTTGACGGTCAGGTGAAGGTGTCGGGCAAGGTGCCGTCGGTGGATGATCTGAAGAAAATGTTGTCTTGATAAATCAAAGAGTATACTGATGAGGTATGTTGTGAAGAAAAGGTTGTTGATCTCTGCCGCTCTCATTGCATCTATCGCTCTTGTCGGCGCGATGGCACATGCCGATGAGGTAAGCGATTCCACGGTGCTACGGAAACCGGATACACTGTCGAAAGAACAAGCTTCGCTGCCCAGTGATCGGATAATCGCCTACTACTTTTATGGTAATCGCCGGTGCGCAACCTGCCGCAAACTCGAAGCATATTCCGAGGAAGCACTGCTGACCGGCTTCGAGTCCGAGTTGGCCGATAGTTCGCTGGTATGGCGCGCCGTGAATTACGATGAGGAGGAGAACGAACACTATATCAAGAACTACCAGCTCTACACCAAAACCCTGATCTTGTCCCGCGAAGGTGATGCAAAAGAGGGCGAATGGAAGAACCTCGATAAGATCTGGCAATTGGTGCGAAACAAGGATAAGTTCATCAAGTACGTGCAAGAGGAGACGCGGAAGTTCATGAACCCCGGGAAAAACGAATAGTGGACCCGTATTTCATCGCCCTTGGTTCAGCCTGCTGGCTGGGGATATTGACATCGATTTCGCCCTGCCCAATGGCCGGCAATATCGTCGCCATCACCTTTATCGGTAAGCAGCTTGATCGACCGCGATATGTTCTCGCCACCGGGCTGCTGTACACCCTTGGTCGCGCCGTGACGTATGTGGGCCTGGGGGTGTTGATCGTGACCAGCGCTCTGGCGGTGCCGGACCTGTCGTTCTTTCTTCAGCAGCATATGAACCAGGCACTCGGACCGATCCTTCTGCTGGTCGGGTTGTTTCTGCTGGGTCTGTTCAGGTTCAGAGTGTCCGGGCCGAGCCTTGGACAAGGTTTGCAGGGCAAGATCGAAAAATATGGACTGTGGGGTGGCGGTTTGCTCGGGCTTCTGTTCGCACTGTCGTTTTGTCCGGTATCGGCGGCTCTGTTTTTCGGAAGTCTGATTCCGCTGGCTGTTGAGCAGGAGTCGAACTTGTTGATGCCGACCGTCTACGGCATCGGGACTGCCCTGCCGGTGGTGGTTTTTGCCGTCCTGATTGCCACCGGCGCCCGCTTTGTGGGCGCCGTCTTCAACAAACTGTCACTGTTTGAGCGATGGGCGCGCCGAGTCACGGGCGCGGCCTTTGTCGTCGTGGGGCTTTACTACTGCGCGGTGTATTTGTTGGCGATTGATATCTGAGCGCTGCGGGTCATGCGGGACCATCTGAAAATCACCCCACCACAACATGGGTAAGTCATTATGCAGGCTGCCTTAGGGACAGAATACACGGACCTTCATTCAGTTAATGGGCATAAACGTTTGACATTGTTGCTCCGGTCAACCATACTGGCGGTGTGGATTATTCAACGAAGAGCCCGCACCTGTTCCACATTCCGGTGATGGGCACCGGTTTCAGTATTGACACGCCCTTGAAAGTGGCGAGATACGGTATCTCGTCCGTGGTCTCCCTGGTCGATGATGTTCTCATAGAACAGATGCGGCGTTTCCATTGTGAAAGGCTTGACCTGCCATACGTAGAAATACCTGACAGCGACGAAGACCCCCGAGCCAACCGCATCACCGCCTACCTGGAACTCTTGAGTGAGGTGGTCCGTGGTCAGGTTAGAGTCCTGCAGTCCTCGCCATTTGAGTCAGGGAGCGAGATTACGCGCTACTTTGAGATGCTCCCGGAGGCGCCCTTGAAACGATCCTATCTTGAGATGCTCAAGGTCTCGGACCCCAAGAAAAAGACTGAACTGCAGAACTCTCTGCGCCCTCAGGCCGTTCCGGGCAGCATCGATGTTAATATAATGACCAAGCTGGACCGCGACGTCGACGACAGCGGAAAAAGGTCACCGGAGTTCGCCGATGCCATGGCTGCTCTCAGGGGTTACGCCAGGAGCGGACTGCGATCTTCCATAGTTTTCTCGGCAGGCATAAACCGACGCCTTTTCAGTTATCTTGCCAAGTTCGACGATTTCCTCCCGGATGACCACGGCATTCTCCGTAAGAAGATCGTCCTGAAGGTGAGCGACTTCCGCTCGGCCATCATTCAAGGTCGGTATTTGGCCAAGAGAGGACTGTGGGTCTCGGAGTTCAGGATTGAATCAGGGCTCAATTGTGGTGGTCACGCCTTCCCTACTGAGGGACACTTGATGGGTCCCATCCTGGATGAGTTCAAACGCCATAAGACGGAACTGATCGATGCTCATCACGAAGTCTGCAACCGGGCGCTGGCCACCAAGGGACGTTCCCAGGTTCAGTCACCGCACGAGGTTCGCATCACAGTTCAAGGCGGCATAGGCACCGCTGATGAAAACAGATTTCTCCTGCGACACTTCAGGGTCGACGGCACCGGCTGGGGAACGCCCTTCCTGCTGGTTCCGGAAGTAACAAATGTGGACGACGTTCACCTGGAGAAACTGTCAACAGCCGCCGACAGCGATGTGTACCTGAGCGACCGCTCCCCGCTTGGCGTCCCTTTCTGGATACTGCGCAACTGTGGAAGCGAACAGTTACACCGC
>DAOVNV010000103.1 GCA_030630015.1 Desulfuromonadales bacterium
AAGTAGTCCCGGGACAACTTCTTTCCTGAAATCAACGATCCTGTGCTTTTTCAATCAAGGCAGCGAAGGCTTCGGCCAAAATGCCGTAGCCTTCCGCGTTGGGATGAATACGATCACTTTTCAGGGACGGCTCGGAGAGGATGTCAGCTAACGTTTCTTCTTCAAAGGGGATGTCGAATTCTTCGGCAATTTCCGCGTAAAGTGGCGCTGGAGAAAGGAGCAGGCCGAATTGCGGGACCCCGACCAGGACCACGTCAACTCCACTCCCCTTGATCAGGCTGACCATCTGGCGCAGGTTCTCTTTGACTTTGTCCTTGCCGTTCTGGCGCAAAAAATCGTTGCCGCCGTGACAGAGGATGACCAGATCCGGGCGATGTTGTGCGAGCAGCCCCGGCAGGCGGGTCAGGCCGGCGGCAGAAACTTCGCCGGGCACCCCGGCGTTGACGACTCGGCGATTCAGGCTGCGTTCCAGCTGCACCGGATAGGACTGGTTGCGGGACGCTCCCGTGCCGTAAGTCAGGCTGTCACCAAAGGCCAGAATGACCGCGTTCGGTTCGAGGAAGGCGATCTTCGGCTGGCTGTCGCAGCCCGCAAGGGCCAGGCAGATAAACAACAGGACGGAAAAGATGAAGCGCGTTGTGGTGCGTATGTGCATGGTTTTTGATGTGTTCTGTATTTAGTTGGGGACGGCCTTTAAGGCGTGCCACGCCGTAGCCTCGGCGAAGGCGGGTCCCCTCGCATCGCTCATCGCTCAGAACTTAGCACTCTTTTATCCCTCTTCCAGCCACGCCATCAACTCATCGCGGACGCAGTCAGCATCCCCCGTGTTCAGTTCGATCAGTTTGCGCAAATGGGTCAGGGTGGTGAGGTCCACGCTGAGAAACTTGAAGCCATATTGTGCCTCTTCGCGGTGAACAAGCTCGGCTCGGAAATCAAGTTCAATCCCGCTCCCCGGAAGGGACATCTTTATGACGCAGGCTGTGTTCAGTTCAATTGGCAGGGGATTCCTGCATTCCAGCAGGGCGCCTTTCAAGGCGATGTTGAGCAGGGAGCAATCCCACGATGAGTTATTCGCGAACACCCGCATTTCGGCCTGAAAGGGAACCCTCTGAAAACGTCTCTCGGTCATCGTAGCTCCTTGGCTATGGTCTCCTGAACAGATATAATTTTAGCGCAGTTTCTGCTCTCGGCAACTATTCAGGAGGTTGTTGCCGAACGGATGCCCCAGCATATCAAAGAAACTGCCGATCAGGCGATAGGTGATGCCCCAGAGGACGGTGCTGTCCGGGCCGATCAGGTCAACCGCCGGCGCAGCGATTGTCTGGCCGCGATAGACCAGGCAGGCCTGGTGGTGGCGGGCTGGGTTGAGCAGCTCATTGAGAGGGACCCAGAAGGTTTCGGCGATTTCGTGATTTGGCTGCAGTTGCGGGGTTTCCCGGAAGGCGTACACGTAGCAGGAAACCAGGACCGGCAGGGTTGCCCCGTACAGGTCGTCCAGCCTGCCCAAGTGCTCCGCCTGCCCCAGGTCCAGGCTCAACTCCTCATCGGTCTCCCGTTCGGCTGCCTGGCGTGGATCGGTCTCGTCACGGTTGAGGCGTCCCCCGGGAAAGCCGATGTCCCCGGACCATGGGTCTTCCTGGCATGGTGCCCTGAGGATAAACAGCAATTCGGGGTCAGGTGCAGTGTCACGCAGGATCATGGATACCGCCGCATGTCCCCGGTCGGCTGGCAGAATCTGCGGTGTGTGCCGGGCCAGGGTCCGGCGAATCTGTTCCAGTTGCAGGGGTTGAGATTCAATCATCTGTCTTTTTCCACTTCTGAGCGATCAATCAATTCCAGAACCTTTCCCGTAGTCAAGTTATGCAATTTATGGCAGCTCGTTGCGAATATTTTTGCCAACGGGGGCATGATGCCGGGAATTTTCAAACCGGTTGATGTATCTATCATAATGGCCGGAATCCCTTCCCGGTGCAACTCGCTTGCAGCGTCGAACGCATCCTGAACCGGGTCCCCGCCGGGGATGATGGCCGAGGTGGCTTCTCCGTCGGAGATAACGACCAGCAAGGGATCAATGCCGACCTGCTTGGCCCGGGCCTGACGGACCACCTGCAAAGCTTTGCGCAGGCCGTCGGCAAGCGGTGTGGCACCGCCGATCGCCAGCCGTTTGAGCCGCTGACGTACCAGGAAGATGCTGCTGGTCGGCGGGATGACCACCCGGGCTTGAGTGTCCCTGAAGGTCACCAGGCTGACCAGGTCCCGGTTCAGATAAGATTCCCGGGTCAGAGCAAGGGCCGAACCGAGCGCGGCGCCCATTCGGTTTTGTGGGCCGTCGCCCATCGAATCGGAGAGGTCGACGGCAAAAACGACAAGCCGGCGGCGGGCCTGATGGCGAAGTTTGCAGTGCAGGTCGTCCCGGTTCGGTCGTAACGGTAGGGGCGCTTCGCCATTGCCAGCCTGTCTGACGACAGTTGCGCTCAGCGTGGCACCGAGATCGATGGCGCAGGTTCCGTTGCCGGATTGTCGGGGGCGGCTACCCGTGTGGCGGCCACGCTCAGATGATCCGCGGGATGCGAAACGCTGCCCTTTGGCGCTCTCCCTGCGTGGCAGCGCGAGCAGGTCAAAGTCGCTCAGGTCGATGGTTTCTTCGGCGGCGAAGAAGCGATCTTCAATTTTTTTTTTAGATGGGCGAAGAGACTGCCGCCAGCAGCGGCCGAGCCGGGGAACTCGATGCTGTCGTCCAGATAGAACAGGTCTTCTTCAACCGCAGGTGCCGAGGCTTCATGCTTCGGGTTGAAGGGAAGATGTTCGGCCAGCAACTCCTCGATGAGGTTGCTGCCCTCTTCGGAGATTGCCCCTGCTTGCCTGCCGAGGCGGTGCGGCAGAACGTATCGTGCCGCTTCTGCCAGGTCATGCAGGCTGACCGAGGTGCGGTCAAGGAGTGCGGCCAGTGCCCGAGCAGTGCGGACCAATGCCAGATCGGCGCGGTGCCCCTGAACCCTGGCGGCCGACGCCAGCGCGACCGCCCGGTCGAGTACTTGGTCAGGGATCGTGACTTGCCACAACCGCTGCCGGGCCTTGTCGATCTGCACCGCGAGGGCCTGCTCCGCATCCTGCCAGGTCGCACAGAAGGCGTCGGGATCCTGGTCGAAGGCCAGGCGTCGCAGTACGATGTTGCGTCGCAAATCCGCATCCGTCATGCCGGAAACGGTGACGCACAGGCCGAAACGGTCGAGGAACTGCGGTCGCAACTCCCCCTCTTCCGGGTTCATGGTGCCGATCAGGATAAAGCGGGCCGGATGGACGACACGCAACCCCTCCCGTTCGACGATATTGGTTCCCGATGCCGAAACGTCTAGCAGCAGATCGACCAGATGGTCGGGCAGCAGGTTGACTTCGTCGACATAGAGGATACCGCGGTTGGCCGAGGCGAGCAGACCCGGCTCAAAATGCCTTTGGCCGGTTTCGAGGGTCTTGCCGAGATGCAGCGTTCCAACCAGGCGGTCTTCACCGGCCGACAAGGGCAGATCGATGAAAGGAGTCGCTTCCGTGTTGAAAAGGAGGTCTTCCCCGGCGGTATGGCGCTGGCGACAGCCATCATGCATTTCGTCGGGCTGGTCAGGGGCGCAGTGGTAGGGGCAGTCAACCACGGTTCTGATTTGCGGCAGAAGATCAGCCAAAGCTCGTGCTGCCGTGGATTTGCCGGTTCCCTTCTGGCCGCGAATCAACACGCCGCCGATGCCGGGATCGACGGCGTTGACCAGCAAGGCCGTCTGCATCGCTTCTTGGCCCAGTAATGCGCTGAATGGAAATTGCTTGCGAGTCATTTGTCCGTGTAGACTTCTTTTTTCTTCTCAAGTTCGCTGGCATAGCGGGCCAGGACCACGCGACGGGTCAGCATGAACAGGACCCGCTTCGGATCGTCCGGATCGACCACCGGGATCTCTTCGAGACCGCGGCTGGAGAGCTTGCGCATCACTTCAGTCAATGGTTCAGCCGGAGTGGTCGTCACTACGCTGGAAACGGCAATGTCGGTGGCCAGGACGAGGCTCGGCGGCAAATCTTCGGCCAGAATGCGGCGGATATCGTTGACGGAAAAGATCGCAATCATCTGTTCCTGCTCATCGATGACCGGGTAATAAGCGCCTTCGGCGTTGGCAATCTGTTCGAGAATCTGCGGCAGGGGTAGGTGCTGCGGGATCAGGGTGGGCCGACGGCCCTGGTCCGATAGGTCTGCAACCTGGATCCCCTCCAGAACATCTACGATAAACTCGCCGAGGTGGGCCGGAGAATCCAGACGGCCATTGAACTGCTTGTGGTAGATGCTGTTGCGCGGGAAGATGATCATGGCCACCACGCAGACCAGCATCAGGGGGGCCAGCAGACCGTAGTTACCGGTCAGTTCACTGACCATAATCAGCGTGGCGACCGGTGTATTCGATACCCCGGCGAAAAAGCCGGCCATGCCGATCAGGACATAGGCTCGGGGGTCGTGGACCAGGGCCGGGAAAAGAATCTCAGCAAAACCGCCGAAGGCGCCGCCGAGCATGGCGCCGATCACCAGGCTGGGCGCGAAGACACCACCCGAACCGCCCGAAGAGATAGTCAGGCTGGTGGCAACGATCTTGGCAAGGGCGACCAGCATCATGACCCAGAGGGCCACTTTGCCGTACAGGGCCGCCTGGACCATGCCGTAGCCGGAGCCGAGCACCTGAGGTATGAACATGGCCAGCGACCCCAGCAGGAAACCGCCGACTGCCGGTTTCAACATGGTCGGAAAATCCCAGCGCTTGAACAGTTTCTGGACGCCGTAAAAACAGTCGACATAAAGCTTGCCGAGCCCGGCGCAGAGAACGCCGAGAACGAAAAAGAAGATCAGTTCGCTCGGATGCTCGAATGTGAAATGGGGTGTTGCCAGCAATGGTTGCCAGCCGGTCGTCGCGCCGAACAGGGAGAAGGCGACAATCGACGAGATGATCGCCGGGATCAAGCCCTCGTTTTCGAACTCGGGATTCTTGTAAAGAACCTCGACAGCAAACAGCGCTCCGCCAAGCGGTGCGCGGAAGGTTGCCCCAATGCCTCCGGCCATACCAGCCAGCAGAAGGACCCTGCGATCAGCGGGAGACAGCTTCAGACGGTTGGCGATAAATGACCCGAAGCCCGCCCCGATCTGGGCGATCGGCCCCTCGCGTCCGGCCGAGCCGCCGGTGCCGATGGTGGCGATGGACGCCAGGGCTTTGATGATTGGAACCCGGCCTCTAATCTGGCCCCCTTTGTTGTGAAAAGCGTCGATGGCTGCGTCGGTGCCGTGGCCCTCCGCTTCAGGGGCAAATTTAAATACCAGGAAACCGGAAACCAGTCCGCCAATGACCGGGATCAGAAACAGGAACCAGCGGTGTTCCATGGCGAGGCTGGTGATCGATGTGTCGGCCAGGTGCAGGAGTGCCGCGGCGCCCTCTTCGGGCGGATGGTAGCCGGCCAGGCGATTGAGAAATATCTGATCGACGCTGTTTGCAGCAAAATAGAAGAGCACAGCGCCCCCGCCAGTCACCAGACCGACCAGGATGCTGAGCACAATCGGCCGGGTCAGGGCGCGCCAGTTGATTTTCCGGAGAGAATATCTGAATGAGGAAAAAGCGGTTTTAATCACCGGAGGCCCAGCCTAAAAATATCGTGAAGAAAAATCTAAAAAAAAACATCCTGTCAGGAAATGGCAAGGGCAACAGGCCATCGGAGACGGAAGAAGAGGGTGAAGATCAGTAGCTGAAATAAACCTGGTACTTCTTCCGGACATCCTCTGCCCAGGACGTGTTGACCATCTTGACATTTTTAAGGTAGCCAAGAGAGATCATCTTGCTCTCTTCAGAGGTCTTCATAGCCGAGCAGACCAGGAAATTGGAAAAATCGATATCCCGGAAAATCTTTTCCTGCAGTTCAACGGGAATTGCTCCTGAGCTTTGCAGCTCAGCCAGGAGTAATGCCTCGTGGTCAGCTTGCTTGGGGTTCGTGTAGTTCAGGTAGACGATGCCGGCAACAATGGCCAGAAAAACGATTTTTTTAATCATGGGTCCACTCCTGGGTTTTTTCTTCGCAGGATAGCGCAAAAAGAGCACAATGACTAGCCTGCTCATTGCACTACACAATGAAAAAGTGATCTGCAGGGAGAACGTAGATTATTTCACGGTGATGCCGAATTCTACCCGGCTGCGGCTGGCCTCTTCCTTTGCCGGAAGTTTGTTGATGTCAGGGGCTGAGAGGAAGACTTGTTCGGCGGCTACGCCTGCCTCGTTGACCAGGTAGTCGCGGGCCGTCTGGGCGCGTGCCTGGGCCAACTCGGCCAGTTCATCAGAGCCGACCACGGTGTTGGTGTAGATCAGTTTTTCCAGTTCGGCATCAGGCAGGTGCTTGACCATTCCGATGAAGTTGCGGGGTTTCGGAAACTCTGCCTGCTTGTAAACGCTCCACAGGTAATCGGAATATTCCTCTGAGGGGATTTCCAACGGCGCGACGGCAGTGTCTTCCTGTCCTTTGCGCTGCTTAATCAGATCGAGCTGTCGGGCGTGCTCGATCTTCATACGAAGTTGCTCGCGGCGATAACCTTCCGGATCATTCTCCGGGTCGACGAAGCCCTGGACTTCGAGGTTGAGCGATGGTCGATCAAGGAGCGCCTGTGCCATGTTGGCCAGTTTTCCTCTTTCCGCTTCGGTCAGGTTCGCTGAGCCGTAGGTAAAGTCGATCGAGCTGAAATCCTCGTCACCGCCGCCGACCAGGGCTCCGAGCAATGCCAGAGGTGAGGTTGCCGCCTTGACCAGCAGGTTCTTGATGATCGTCCAGACCACCCCGGCAATGCTGAATTGCGGGTCGTCAAGCACACCTGAGACCGGAATGTCCAGGTGAATTTCACCGTTGCGGTCCTTGAGCAGAGCGATGGCCAGCTTGACCGGCAGGCTGGTCGCTTGCTCACTTTCAACCGTGTCGCCGAAAGTGAACTGGTCGAGGAAAACTTCGTTGCTGGCTTGCAGCTTGCCCTTTTCCACCAGATATTCCAGGGCGAGATGGAGTTTGCCCTTTTCGATCAGGTAGCCGAGATAGGTCCCCGAATAGGGCGACATCGGGCTCATCTCGATGTCGCTGAAATTGAGCTTGAGGTCAAGGAATATCTCCTCGGCCAGGGGGTTGAGCGCGCCCGCGATGACCAGGGGCGACTGGTTGCGCAGTTTGCCGCGCAGATCGACATTGGCCCGGGTGTTGATGTCGGAACTGAGCCCCCGGATGCTGCCTCCCAGTTCGCGCATGTCGGCGTGAAAGGGGCGGGGCAGGTTGCGGTCGGTGAAATCGACCTGTCCTCCCTGCAAGGTGACCCGATCAATCCGGATATTCATCGCATCTTCTGAACCGGATGCGACCTCTGCGGGTTCGGTTGGCGGCGGAGGTTCCGCTCCGTTGCTGTCGGTTTCTCCTGTTTGCGGGGAAGTCTCCTTCTGAAAGACCTGCGCGAAATTGAGCTGGGCATTTTCATCAATGAGCACTTTGGCGAAATAGTCGCTCATTGTTATGGAGTCCACTGACAGGTTCAATGGAGCCCAACTGCCTTTAATACCGGCAATCTGCAGGCTGTCCCATTTGAGCAGGTCCTCCTGGTGCGCGGCATCGAGACAGTAGATTTTGTCCACACCAATGTCGCCGCCGAACTTTACCTGCAGACCGGCAGGTTTTATCGCCGCACGGGTGTTGAGCCGTGCATCGAGGTTGCCATCGGCCAGAACCAGGTTCGCCTGTTCGGCAATGTAGGGGGCAAGGGCGCTGAGCGGCAGGTTGCGCAGACGGCTGTTGATGTTGAATTCTTGCGTCGCGATTGTGGCATCGCCGGACAGGTGAATCTGTCCGGTCCGGTTCAGGGTCGCTTTCAGATCAAACGGGCTGGCAACCTTTTCCGGTGCGGCGAGATTTTTGACGCTGGACTGAATCCCGGACAATTGCAGCCGGGCCTTTTTGGCCGGCTGCCTGTCGAGGAAGTCGACAGACCAGTCGCTTACGGTGATCTCACCGACTCGGTAGCTGAACGGCGGGCCATCAGCCGGTTCCTCAGCCGGCGCCGCGGCCGGCGCGTGATCAGTTTCGGCCAACCCTGCAAACA
>DAOVNV010000194.1 GCA_030630015.1 Desulfuromonadales bacterium
CCACGCCGGATATAAATCGCACCGACACCCTTGGGTGCGCCGATCTTGTGCCCGGACAGAACCAGCAGGTCAACATTGGCCTTCTGCACATCAATCGGCAACTTGCCAACGGCCTGGACAGCGTCAGTGTGAAAGCGGATCTTGTGCTTTTTGGCAATAGCGCCAATTGCCTCGATCGGATAGATGTTGCCGGTTTCGTTGTTGGCCCACATGACTGAAATCAAAATCGTCTGGTCGGTAATTGCCTTTTCCAGTGCAACCAGGTTAAGTGTTCCGTTGCAATCGACCGGCAGATAGGTCACATCGTAGCCATTCTTCTCGAGATATTGGCAGGTCTCCAATACGGCCGGATGCTCCACGGACGTCGTGATAATATGGTTACCCTTGCCCTTCATGGCATCCAGGGTTCCCTTGATCGCCATGTTGTCGCCTTCGCTGCCGCAGGAAATGAAGACAATCTCTGCCGGCGACGCGTTAATCAGTTTGGCAACCTGCTCACGGGCTTTTTCGACAGCTCCGGAAACGGCACGACCGGCCCAGTGCACGCTGGAAGGGTTGCCGAAGTGCTCTTGATAGAAAGGCAACATTGCCTCCAGAACCTCCGGCCGAACCGGAGTGGTGGCATTGTAGTCCAGGTAAATCTGCTTCACTGACGTCCTCCTGAAATGTTGTTATGTTCATGAATAAGGAGACGCAAAAGGCAAAAGACGTCTCTTTGATCTCTCTTCATTTATGCAAGCGCCACTCTACAGACAAATCAGAACCCCAATCTGATCTCCGTGGGTATCCTATCCTTTGCTTCTTCAGTAAGGTCAGCCAGCGATACCGAGGCCAGAAAAGACCTTATCCTTTCGGCAAGGCCCTGCCAGACGCTGTGGGTTACACAAAGGCTGCCACAGGTGCAACAGCCTGACTCATCCATGCAAGAAACCGGCACCAGCGTTTCCTCGACACTGTCGATGATTTCGTCAACTTGGATCTGATCAGCCGGTCTGGCCAGCACATAGCCGCCGCCGGGTCCGCGTACGCTGTTGACAATCTTTCCACGGCGCAGTTTGACGAACAACTGCTCGAGATAAGACAGGGAAATATTTTCCCACTTCGAGATATCCTTCAAGGCGACAGCCTGTCCGTTAGAATGCAGGCTGAGTCTTACCATCGCCCTGACGGCATATTGTGCCTTCGTTGACAAACGCATCTAGTGTCCTGTCATGTGCCAAATATTATATTCAGAGCCACACTAGGCTGACTTTCGCTTGCTTGCCGTTGACGAAGCAGTACGTGACCGGGTTTTCCTGGCCGGCTTCTGTTCGTCAAGCTTTTCGGTAAGATCCTGAACTTTCTTTTCCAGGGTGCGAATCTGCTCGAAAAGGCAGGAAATCGCCTTGGCTTCAGGGTCAGGCAACTGGCCATGCTCGAGGTCCGGTCTTTCATCCTCAAGTTTGGCTCCTGCCTGGAACACGACCCGGCCCGGGATGCCGACCACTGTCGAATGATCAGGGACTTCCTTGACGACGACAGAATTCGATCCGATCTTGGCATCATCGCCAACCGTGAAAGGGCCGAGAATCTTGGCTCCGGACCCGATGACGACATTGTTGCCTAGAGTCGGGTGACGCTTCTCCTTCGCCCAGGAAGTTCCGCCCAGAGTGACTTGGTGATAGAGGGTACAATTGTCGCCAATCTCGGCAGTCTCACCAATGACGACTCCCATGCCATGATCGATAAAAAAACCCTTGCCGATCGTCGCGCCGGGATGAATCTCAATGCCGGTCAGAAAACGACCGACGTGAGAGCTGAATCGCGCCAGGAAATAGAACTTCCTCACCCAGAGGCCATGCGCCAGGCGATAAATCAGGATGGCATGAAAACCGGGGTAGCAAAACAGAACTTCGGGCACACTGCGCACCGCCGGATCCCGATCGAAAACAACCTTGACATCCTGTTTGATGGTGTTGAACATGGTTCTTACTCCCAGTCCTACGCAAAAGGCTTTGATCCAGCGGCAAATCCCTACTGACTTACTCAAGAACAGGATCAAAAATTAACATACCTGAGCAATCTTGTCAATTATTTTCAAGGGGGACTTATAGCAGAAAAAAAGGCCAAAGGCAAGCAGCAAAAAAAGGAGAAAAGCCTACAGAAACAAGTGATATGCTTCGTTCCCGGTCTCCTCGACATATCGGTAGCCCAGGTTGTCCAGAAAATGTTTAAGGGCCTGATCCTGACTTTCGGAGATCTCCAGCCCGATCAGAACCCGGCCGAAGTCACTACCCTGAGTACGGTAATGAAACAACGAGATGTTCCACCCGGCACCCATCGTTTCCAGGAAGCGCGCCAATGCACCGGGGCGCTCCGGGAACCAGAAACGGAACAATCTTTCCCCCTTGGCATGAGGAGATTTTCCGCCAACCATATGGCGGATATGGGTCTTGGCCAGTTCGTTTTCCGTCAGATCATGACTGATAAACCCATGCTCACCTAGTTTTTTGCTGAACTCATGCCGTTCATTCTCGTCACGAATGGATATACCAACAAAAATATGCGCCTTTTCTCGATCCGCTAATCGATAATTGAACTCCGTGATGTTGCGATCGCCCACCAGTTCACGGCAAAATCGGCGCAGGGCACCCGGAACTTCGGGGATGGAGACAGCAAACAGCGCTTCCTGCTTCTCACCGATCATAGTGCGTTCGGCCACGTAACGCAGCCGATCGAAATTCATGTTGGCACCGGAATTGATCGCAACCAGCGTCTTGCCGACAACCCCGGTCTCCCTGACATATTTCTTGAGACCGGCCAAAGCCAGCGCACCTGCCGGTTCGACGATGGTACGAGTCGCCTGGTAGGCGCTCTTGATACCACTGCAGATTTCGTCGACGTCAACGCGTACGATTCCATCGACATACTTGCGGCAGATATCAAAGGTCAGCCTGCCGACCTCCCGCACGGCGACACCGTCCGCGAAGATCCCGACAGATTCGAGCTTAATCCGCTTGCCGGCTTCCAGGGAGCGTGCCATCGCATCGCTGTCGACTGGTTCAACCCCGATAACCCGGATCTCCGGGCACAACTGCTTCAGATAAGCGGCCATGCCGGCGATCAGTCCACCACCGCCAACCGGCACAAAAACGACGTCCATTTTACCGGCACTCTGACGAAGCAGTTCATCGGCAACCGTCCCCTGCCCTGCGATCACCAGTTCATCATCAAACGGATGAATAAAGATCTCACCAGATTCCTCAACGAGTTCCGAACAACGTTCGGCAGCTTCCGAGTAGTTGTCCCCGTGCAAAACGATCCGGCCGCCCAGCCGCTCAACAGCCGCCACCTTAATTGCCGGAGTTGTAACCGGCATGACAATCGTCGCCTTGACCCCCAGTTGTCGGGCAGCAAAAGCCACGCCCTGAGCGTGGTTGCCGGCTGAAGCGGTTATCACACCATTTTGCCGCTCATTTTCATCAAGATGAGCAATCTTGTTATAGGCACCGCGCAGTTTGAAGGAAAAGACCGGCTGCATATCCTCACGCTTGATCAGGACACGGTTGTTCAGAGCCCGAGAAAGAACTGGAGATTCCTCGAGCGGCGTCTCAACTGCTGCCTCGTAGACCCTGGAGGTCAGTATGTTCTTGAGAAGTTTCTGCATGGCGGCAAAAGTAACGAGGAAACAAAAATAAGTCAATAAAATCCCGGAACAAGGGATGCGGGTCGTGGCAAGCGGAAACCTTAATCCACAACCTGAATCCGTGGTTAAAATGTGAAAAAGTCACAAGGGATTCATTTAAGCTGCTACTCAGCTTAAATCCGCCGAAGCCTTGGCGAAGGAGGAAAAGTTAATATCGACAAATGTATACAATTTCGATATAGTGCGGATTGACTTTTTTGTCTGGCGGGAATCCTGTCAGACACCTTTCTATTCCATTTCTATAAAGGAGAGAGATCATGCCGGAGTTCTTCTACCAGGACCCTTTTCCGCTGAGCAAAGACGACACCAAGTATCGCAAGCTCGAAGGTTCCGAAAAGTACGTCAGCACCGTTGATTTTGACGGCCAGGAAGTTCTGAAAGTCGATCCCGAAGCACTGACCGTACTTTCCAACGAGGCGTTTCGTGATGTGTCCTTCCTGCTGCGCGCTGAGCACAATGAGCAGGTTGCCAAGATCCTCGACGATCCGGAGGCTCCACCCAATGAGAAAGGCGTTGCCGTCGCTTTCCTGCGCAATGCCGAAGTCGCTGCTGAGTTCGAGCTGCCAACCTGTCAGGACACCGGCACCGCAACCATCGTCGCCAAAAAGGGGCAGAATGTTTTTACCGGCTGCAATGATGCCGAAAGACTCTCCGAGGGCGTCTACAAGACTTACCCCGAGGAGAACCTGCGCTACTCGCAGACGGTTGCC
>DAOVNV010000167.1 GCA_030630015.1 Desulfuromonadales bacterium
CATTTGACTCTGCTCCCTGAATTGACCTCGGAAGAGTTGCATCGTTTCATTCATCTTCTGGTCATTGACCCGCAGGAACTGCAGCGACTGGGCGGGTTGCAATCCATTCTCGAAAAAGCGCGAATTACCCATATATGGCTGAATGAACTGGACCTTGATGCAATCCTCGAAAAAAAGGAAATCATTGAGTCACAACCGGAACTGGACGAGGAAACCCTTGCTGCACTGATTTCAGGAGAGCCCTTACAGTCAGATCGACCACAAGCAGTGACACAGGATCTAAAAACCATCCTGAAGAAACTGCAGAAGGAACGCGATGACCAGAAATTCTGGCAACTCCTCCAAGAGTTCATCCCCCTGTTGCGACTCAGTCTTTCCGAGCAGAATCGGGGGCTAGTATTACAGGCCCTTTCATTCATCTGCCACTGTGCAACAAACAACAAAAATTCAGAAGCACGCCGGGAACATTCAATGAACGCACTCCGGCAACTGGCAACCCAGGACATGATCGACTACCTGGTTGCAGCACTGCTGTCCGGAGAGGCCAGTGGAAAAGCCCGCGGGGCACTGACCAAGGTTCTCGCTTTTCTTGAAGAGAAGTCAACGCGCCGTATCATGGAGTTCCTTTCCCGGGAGAAGTCAGCGGCTAACCGCAAACTTCTTGCGGCTGTACTCGTTATGTCCGGTCCTTCAGCTGTTCCCGTTTTACAGGAACATCTGTTTGATGATCGTTGGTACGTTGTGCGCAATGCCATTGCAATCCTCGGTGAAATCAAAGACCAGGATTCCCTGGTACACATTTCTCCACTTCTTCAGCACAAGGACATCAGAGTTCGCCGGGAGACGATCCGGGCGATGACCAAAATCGGCGGCCCGCGAGCGATCAATATCCTGTTGCAGGCAACAAACTCGAGCGATCAGGAACTTCGGAGACAGGCGTTGCTTTCGCTTGGGGCGATCAGAGCGGCAAGTGCCGTCCCCACCCTCATAAAGATTGTCAGAAAAACGGGCTGGAACCGAGCCAACGTCGACCTGAAAAAAGATGCTATCCGCTCACTCGGAGAGATTGGTTCTACAGACGCCATCCCCGTTCTTGGAAAAATTGTTTCGAAGCGTCAATTCTTCCACCGTAAAAGCAGTGATGAACTCCGCACCGCTGCGGCCACCGCCCTCGGTGAAATCGGTGATGATGCGGCCCGTGACATCCTCGAGAAAACAACCCATGACAAATCATCCTTCGTTGCACGCGCCGCAGCCCAGGCACTGCAACAGCTTGATAAGGGAACACCATGAATGTTGATGAGATCAGACAGGTCGTCCAAGGTCTGGCGGCTGCGGTCAAAGGGTTGCGTCTGTACTCACTGGACCACCCGGCTACCGGCAAGCAGATTCAAGCTTTGCAGGACGGCTTGTTCAACCTTCTGCAACACAAGAAAAAAATCAGGATAGGCCTTCTCGAAGGAACCCTGTTTGTCGAGGACCACCTGCTCATGCAGGATTTTCCTGCTGCCGAAGAGGTTGCCAGGATGCTCGACGAGAGGCAACTGACAGGCATCGAGTTTTATACGGGCCTTTCGGCTAACGAGATACAGGCACTCTTGAGTGAGCTGTATGAAGGGCAGAAAAAAGGCAACGAATTTACCGAAGCTCTGCAACAAAGGAACGTACAACGCATAAAAGCCATTTCTACAGAAGAAGACGAGGAAGATTCCGGTCAACCTCGCAAAGTCTATCGCAAAGCACTCAAAGTTGTTGACCAGATTTTTAATGATGTGCGCATGGGTGAAATCCCTTCATCCGCTGAAGCCCTCAAAGTTGTCAAAAGTATGGCACAGTTGACTTTGACGGAGCCTCACGCCCTGTTTGCACTATCCATGTTGAAAGATTATGACAATTACACCTTCACGCACTCCGTTAATGTTTCCGTCATCTCACTGGCCGTGGGACGTGCCTGCAACCTGACAGAAGAACAGCTGCGCACACTAGGACTCGGGGGACTGCTCCACGACCTGGGAAAACTCAAGATCGATGTCAACATCATCACCAAGCCTGGACGTCTGACCGAAAATGAATTCGAGGTGATCAAGCAGCACCCGGCTTTCGGGGCAGAAATCATTTCGGAAATGGAGGGCGTCACCCAGGAGGTGATGGACATCGTTCTTTACCATCACACCCGCTACGACCGGAATGGCTATCCGTTCTTTGACGACACCAGGAACCTGTCGACTCTGGTTGACATGACCGCTATAGCGGATTCTTATGATGCAATGACGACTTTGCGCTCCTATCAACGGCCCTACACACCCCGCAGTGCGATTAACCGCCTGCAAGAGGTCTCCGGCTCATTCCTCAACCCCGCTTATGTGACTAGTTTTATTGAATCTCTCGGCCCCTACCCGGTCGGCAGTCTGGTTCGACTGGACAGCAATGAAATCGGGCTGGTTATCAAGGTCGACGCCAAAGACCCGAGTCTGGCGGACATCAAAGTTATTTTCGATGCCGCAGGCACCATACTCGATGAGGCACCTATCCTCTATATCCGACCCGACAAGCCACGGCAGATCATTGCTGAAGTCGATCCCGCCAGCAAAGGGCTGGAAGTGACCGATTTTCTGGACTGAGATCAAGAAACGCCAAACGGATTAAGTATGGGGCATGACAGCAAAAGCCGGGAGAAATCTCCCGGCTTTTGCACGTTTGAGTCTATATCTGGATCCGTGAGGAACCGACGGATCCAAGTCTAAGCAACAACTACAGTGGAAGTTTTCCGAGTGCATCGGCAACCGCCTGACGAACAACGGCCCTGGGATCCTTGATCAAACGAACCAGAGGCTGGCCGGCTTCCGGAGCGTTAATGGCTTCAAGTGAACGGATGGCGCCAACAACCAGTTGCTCGTCTTCATCATTCAGAACTGCCGCCAAGTAAGGGATGAGACGGGCGTCGCTGAAATGACCCAAGGCCTCTGCAGTATGCACTCGGACAGCAGGAGCGGGATCTTTCAGATGACGAACCACGTTGTTGAGAGATTTGGGATGAGCCTTGAGTCCAAGCACCTGTATAGCTGCCGAACGAATATCCGCATCCGGGTCTTTAAGTAGCTTGATCAAGTGTGGGAAAACCTCCGAACTGGTGATTTTCTCCATGGCAAAGATCGCCTTGACCCTTTGTCCGCGCTTGTCGGCGTAAAGGTTTTCCAGTATCTGGTCGAATTCCTGGCAGGATTCAAGCCTTTCCAGGGCAGCTGATGCAGCAAGACGTACGCTCTCCTCCGGATCATTCAGAAGACCGACTAAGAGATTTCGACGTTCTTCCAAGGACATATCTAGCGGTATCCCTCAATAACAGCTGCTGCAGTTTTGCCGAGGAGGCAAAATCAGAAGTTCACATCAAATCTACCAAAAGGTTGACCAGTCACAAACAGCAAACCCGATAAAAAGTCCGACAGGCTCCTAGCAGCCTGTCGAACTATCAATGAACTGGCTGCTAGAACGGAATGTCGTCATCAGGGTTGAATGTCGGTTCTTGCGAACCGGCAGAGGATTCTGCCACTGGAGACGTCGGACGAGCACTTCCGCCACCACCCTGATCACCGGCACGACTGAGCATCTGCATTTCGTTAGCGACGATCTCGGAAATGTAACGTTTGTTGCCATCACGATCGTCATAAGAACGGTTCTGGATGCGGCCTTCGATGTAAACCTGCTTGCCCTTGGTCAGGTACTTGCCACAAATCTCAGCAAGACCGGCCCAAACCACGATATTGTGCCACTCGGTACGCTCCTGCTGCTCACCCTGCTTGTTCTTGAAACGATCGGTTGTCGCCAGCGAGAAAGTACAGACAGCTGTCCCCGAAGGAGTGTAACGCAGTTCAGGATCTTTCCCCAGATTGCCGACCAGAATTGCTTTATTGACGGACATAATGACATCTCCATTACAAATCTAAAAACTGCATTGACACGTCCAAAGCGGCTTGTCTCAGCCCCACTCCGGACTCACTAATCAAATCTGAATTGACACGCAGTCTATCCCATATCGCTTCAGAGTGTAAAGAGGTTTCGGGAGCTTGACGACTATGCCGGACGCTGCGGTATCGGCGACTATTGACCTGCAACTGTTTTATAAAAACAATCGTTTATCCCCTGCGACTACTTGCATTTACAGGAATGAAAGATACTCTTCAAGATATATTTGACCGCCTGACAAGGATCGTCGCTGATGAATTTTTCCGAGCAATTTCACGATGCCTGCGGGATGGGACTTTTGGCCCACCTCCGCAACCAACCCAGCCACCAGCTAGTGCAGGATTCAATCCAGGCCCTGTCGCGCATGATGCACCGTGGTGCTGTCGCAGCAGATGGCAAATCGGGTGACGGCTGCGGTATTCTCAGTGCAATGCCGACTGCTTTTATGCGTCTCGTTGCAGAAGAAAATCAAGTCTATCTTCCAGACGACTTCGCGATCGCAACACTTTTCATGTCTGACCCGGACGGTCAAAAGGAAACGTTTAGCAGTTCATGTAAAAGCAATGATCTGGAGGTTGTCCTGTTCCGAGATGTTCCCGTGGACCTTGACGCTCTCGGAGACTATGCCCTGAAACGCATGCCGATGATTGTTCAGGCTTTCGTTGTTCCAGCAAAGTTGACGGCAACGCACCGCTTTGACGCACTGGTATACCTGACCCGCAAGGAGATAGAAAAACAACTGCAGGGTTCTGATTTCTATATTTCAGCTTTCTCACGAACACTGCTCTCCTACAAGGGGCTGGTCATGCCAGATCATCTCTGCCAGCTCTACCCGGATTTAACAAGAGAGGAATTTGCTTGTCAATTCGTGCTGTTTCATCAGCGTTTTTCAACCAATACATTACCTGAATGGCGACTGGCACAACCGTTTCGAAACTTGGCCCACAATGGTGAAATCAATTCGATTCGCGGCAATCGATTCAGTTCTCTGGTAAAAGCGGCTGCAATGGAAAGCCCCGTCTTCAGCAGTGAGGAACTTGATCGTATCCTGCCGATTCTTCAGGAAGAAGTCAGCGACAGCACTAACCTGGACAATATGTTCGAATTCCTGCTGGTCAACGGGGTCGACTTTTTCAAAGCGGTGCGCATGATGATCCCACCGGCACGCCACAATGTCGCCCATATGCCGGCCAAACTGAGATCTTTTTATGAATATACCTCCGCTGCTTGGGAACCGTGGGACGGCCCGGCGGCAGTCAGCATAACGGACGGACGACACGTAGGCTGCGTACTCGACCGCAACGGACTGCGCCCCGCCAAGTATGTCATTACGACCGAGGACAGGTTGCTGCTGACCAGTGAGTATGGGGTTTTGGGTACGCTCCCAGAAAAAATTCGCGAGCGTGG
>DAOVNV010000104.1 GCA_030630015.1 Desulfuromonadales bacterium
ATTGTGCGGCGTAAAGTACTACGCCTCCGCTCAAATGTTTGATTTCCTTGACCTTGCGAAAAATTGCTGGTTTCCAAACCAGAAACGTACACTGTACCCATCCAGAGTTTCCGGATGGACACTATTCTAGCGACATGGGATGATGGAAAGCAAGGGGCCACCCTGCAACACCTGGAAGCTGCGATGAATAAAATCACCAACCCGAACCGCCTCCTCGCCATTGGCGATATCCACGGCTGCCTGATGCAGCTGCAGACTCTGCTCGGGAGGGTCCAGCCAGACGCAAACGACCAGGTGGTTTTCCTGGGAGATTATGTCGATCGGGGACCCGACAGCGCCGGTGTGATCGATGCACTCATCGATTTTCAGGAGAAGTTTCCGAGAACTGTCTTCCTGTGCGGCAATCACGAACAGATGCTGCTCGACTTCCTGGCCGGACGGAACTCTGCCCTATTCCTGATGAACGGAGGGCATGCAACCCTTGCCAGTTACCGGGCTCGAGATCTATGGCCCCCGCCGGAAGCACACCTGATCTTCTTGAATACGCTCAAGGACCGGTACGAGACTGACCGGTTCATCTTCGTTCATGCCGGCCTGCGCCCCGGCATCCCGCTGGCTGATCAGGAGCAGGACGACCTGCTCTGGATCCGTCAGGATTTTCTCAGCTCCGACTACGACTGGGGCAAAGCCGTTGTCTACGGCCACACGCCTCTCCAGGACCCCCTGATCACCGAGACACGCGTCGGCCTCGACACAGGTTGCGTCTATGGCCGCATGCTGACCTGCTGCGATCTGCTCAGTGGCCGACTCTGGCAGGCATAAAGTCTACCCATGTTCACGCCGCAGGATATCCCCCTTGCGGCTACCCTGCGGCAAGTCCAGATAAACCAGGCTGTTCGGCTGGACGACCGTCAGAATACTGTCGTCTTGCGTCCGCGCGGTGGGAACTTTGAAGTACGCCTGACGCATGCCCGGGCCAATCAGTTCAAGCTGCTCGCTGCTTTCAAAGCGATTGCGGCCCTGCACCAGCCAGCCATTGTCTCCGCCATCGTCCAGGACAACCCCGACAAAATCGGTCGAACGGCGATAACCACTGTCTTCGGGATGAATCCTGGCATCAGCATTGCCGAACAGGAAGCCCGCACCATAAGGCCGGTGACTGACTTTCTCCAATTCTCGTAACCATTCAGGATCAAAACGATAGCCGCGCGGATCATCACGGTAAGCATCCAGTGCCGCCCGGTAAACCCTTGTCACCGCAGCAACATAGTATGCACTCTTCATCCGGCCCTCAATTTTAAGGCTATTGACACCAGCCTTTATCAATTCGGGCAAATGCTCAATCAGGCAAAGGTCGTAGCTATTGAACAGGTAGGTCCCGCGCTCGTCTTCTTCAATCGGATGAAAGTCCCCCGGACGCTTAGCTTCCTCAACGCGGTATTCCCAACGGCAGGACTGAGCACACTCGCCCTGATTCGCACTGCGCCCGGTCAGGGCTGCAGACAGCAGGCAACGCCCCGAATAGGCCACGCACATGGCGCCATGCACGAAGACCTCGAGTTCGATCTGTGTTCCGGCCCGGACTGCACGGATTTCCTCAAGCGTCAGCTCCCTGGCCAAGTTCAGCCGTTTCACACCTGCAGACTGCCAAAATTGGGCGGCCGCTGCATTGCAGGTGTTCGCCTGGGTGGACAGGTGCAGCTCCCGATCCGGGTCGATATCACGCACCAGGCTAAGCATTCCGGGGTCAGCGACAATGTAGGCATCAACCGGCATCGGGCGCAAATCGGCCAGGAACCTGCGACAATCATCCTCCTCACCGGGCCGCAAAAACGCATTCAGCGTCAGGTAGGCCCTCCCTCCCGATGCATGCACTATTTCACAGGCCCGGCCAAGGTCCTGTAATGCAAGGTTCCCCGCCTGGGAACGCAGGCTGAAACGTTCTACACCCAGGTAGACGGCATCGGCGCCATACAGCAGGGCCGTTGCCAATTTTTCCAGGTTGCCCGCCGGAGCCAATAGTTCAGGCATTTTCAAGAAGACCTCCATCAGTTGCTCGATCACGGCACCATACCATAGGAGGGCATGGATTGTGCATTTCTAAAGCCGGCAAGGCTCTGGACACCGTAACTATTCAGCATCTCAGCGAGGGCATGTGGGATATAGCTATTGCCTGCGTCCAATGTTGTCACTTAACTTCCCGCAAGCAACAGCTATAGCCCACATGCTGTGCGGTTAGTCAGACAGCTGAATAGTTACTGGACATCTTCTACTGGAAAGGTGCACATTGGTGCGGCAACCGCTTCCAGAGAGTTGTCATAATACCGGGCAGGTCAGACGTCATCAAACCGCTCATGATGCTTGACAAGACCACGAAAGCCTTATACTTTTTAGGGAGTTTTGTCTTTAACCTTGATCCGTGAGTAACCGACGGCAAATAGCACAAGGCATTGAACTGCCTGAGCGTCCCAAAAATCGCCGCTGAACCTACGGGTGCAGCTCAGATTTTTGATACACTCATCCAGTCCAAATACTGGCACTCTTTATTCGCCGTTTACTCACGGATCAAGGCTAACTCTTTCCAGGCTGACCCGACCATGCGCATGATCAACTTATTCAAGATATTATTGCCAGCTGCGGTCGTACTGGCCCTGCTGGCCGGTTGCGTTCCCCAAACGGCACCATCCTATAATCAGGGTCTCCAGCCCAACCTCAGCATGGAGATGCGCCGTCTGCAAGGCACCCTGGCTAGCCAGGAGCGTTCGCTTCAGGAATTGAACCAGGAGGTTGTCGGCCTCAACGCCCGGATCGACCTTCAGCAGAGGGAATTGGACGAGCTGCGCAACCGAGGCGCTCTGACAACTATGGCCAAGGCAGCACCACTGGCTGCGGTTTCTTCTCCCGGCATGACCCACTCTGCAGAAACAGGTCAAGTTGCGGCAGAGCTCGAGGGAACACCAACCGACATCTATCTTCGCGCTTTCGGAAACTACGCCAACGGGCGCTATGCGGCTGCAATCCTGGGATTCGAAGCTTTCTTGCAGAACTTTCCCAACAACAGTTATGTCAGTAATGCTCAGTTCTGGATGGCTGACTGCTATCTCAAACAACAGCAGCTACCCACAGCCATAGCAGAGTTCGACAAGGTCATCCAATTGTACCCGCGGGCGGCCAAGGCACCGGACGCCCTGCTAAAAATAGCCACGGCCCAATTGCAGTTGGACAACCCTGACCAGGCCCGTGAAACTCTGGAGATTCTTTACCGGCGGCACCCAAAAAGCACTGCGGCGCAAAAAGCTGAGAAACTGGTTCTGCCATAGCCGGTCAATCACCAAGGGGGAGACATGAAAACCAAATACATCCTGCTGATTATCTGCCTGTTGCTGCTTGCTCCATGCGCGACCCTTGCAGCGGAAAAGCCGATTATCTACACTGTCAAGGAAGGTGATACCCTCTGGGATATCTCCCGCAGATTTATCAAGGACCCCTTCTACTGGCCCAACCTCTGGTCGCACAACCCGGATATCGGCAACCCACACCTGATTTATCCCGGACAGAAGTTGCGGATCATCGATGGACGCATCGAGTTCATTCTGACGGATGAAGAGCTTGCGGAGGGAGAAGCCCCTCTGAAAGTGACCCTCGAATTGGTCGAACTGGTCGGAACTTTCGGCGGCGCACGCGGCTTCATCAGCGCCGGGGAACTGGAAACAGCCGGGATCCTCCTCGACACCGTCGACAATCGCATCATGATCAGCGCCGGGGAAAAGGTTTTCCTGGAGATGCAAGATCTGACCAGCGTGAAACCTGGTGACGTCTACCAGTTGCTCGAAACCGGTGAGAAAATCCTGCATCCGGTCAACAAAGCCCTGGTCGGCTACCATACGGTCGATCTTGGCACTGTCGAAGTTGCAGAAGTCACCCAATCGGTTGCAGTTGCCATAGTGGCGGATGCCAAGCAGGAAATCTTTAGAGGGGCACGAGTAAGGCCTTACGTTGAACCCCCGACCCAGATTCCCCGCAAGACAGCGGAACAGGCCCTGCTCGGCTACATCGTGGCAGCCGCCGACGGCAAGCTTGCCCTCGGGCAATACGATATCATCCATGTCGACCTGGGCACCGCAAACGGCCTGGAGGTCGGTAATGACTTGAAAATTTTCCGATCGCGGGAACTGACCAAAGCTGCGCGCAAGATGACAAAGCATGAGACCGTCTTACCCGACATCGACCTCGGCGAAGCGATCGTTCTGGAGGTTCAGCAGAATACTGCCGCGGCAGTTATTCTGAAGATCGGCAATCTACCGCTTTACCGCGGCGACCGCGTTGGTACTGTTACACCCTGATACACGACAGATTCAATGCTCTATTGATCTTTTCGGGAAGGGTTGGCTTGCCAACCCTTCCTTTGTTATGACTGCATGAAATTTGTAAGGAGGGATTATGAACAACTGGCGCTCCTGGTTGCGCCTGCACCTGACGCCCGGTCTGGGCAGGGCCGCAGTATTCAGGCTGATCGGGCATTTTGGAAGCCCTGAACAAGCCCTGGCGGCGACAAACCAATGGAAAGTGCTGACCGGTTTGCGCAAGGGGCTCCAGGAAGGGGTTCTAGACGAAAAAGCTCCGCGCTTCCTTGATGCCTGTGAACGGCTGCAGTCGTGCGGTGCCCGGCTGCTGACCTTTCAGGACGCAGCCTACCCCGAACTCCTCAAAGCAATCCCGGATCCACCCGCAATCCTTTACGTAAGAGGCTGCCTTGAACCGGCCAAGCGGCGATTGGCCATCATTGGGTCCCGCCAGCCGACCACGACCGGGCGGCAATGGACGGAACGATTGGCCGAAGAACTCGCAGCCCTCGACATCGAGATTGTCAGCGGGCTGGCCCGTGGCATCGATGCGGCAGCTCATCGCGGTGGGCTTGCCGGCCCGGGAAGCACCATTGCCGTACTGGGATGCGGCATTGACCGTGTCTACCCTCCCGAACATGTCCACCTGTTTCACCAGATCGAAGCGCAGGGCGCGATTCTCTCCGAATATCCTCCCGGCGTGGAGCCTCTGCCCGGCCATTTTCCCGGTCGCAACCGTATTATCAGCGGACTCAGTCAGGGGGTTCTGGTGGTCGAGGCCAACCACGACAGCGGCTCGCTGATCACCGCCGAATTCGCTCTGGACCAGGGGCGTGAAGTCCTGGCCGTCCCAGGTGGCGTTGACCGTTCGACCTCCAACGGAACCAATCAACTGATTAAAGATGGCGCACACCCAGTGACGGAACTGGCTGACATTACTACCGTCCTCTGGCCCGAATGTGGTCGTTCCCGTTGCAAGCCGACTGTACTTGACACGCCTGAACCTCTGTCTGAATCCGCCTTGATAATCATGAAACTACTCGATTCAGAACCGCAAAACCTCGATGAACTGGCCGGGAAAAGTGGGTTGACACCCATGGCACTTTCCGCTATTTTACTGCACCTAGAGCTACAAGGAGGAGCTGAATCCTTGCCTGGAGCCCGCTATGTCCGGGGCAGCAAGGCCTCTTTCACCAATTGACGCATGGGGGACCGATTGAGAGAACGGGTTCTGGCGATTGTCAGTCTGATCGCCCAATATTTCCTGGAAGATCGCGATTTGATATCGGAAAGCGACCTGGTTGAAGAGTTGCTTTCGGTCGGCTTTGATTCCGATGAAATCGATGCGGCTTTCAGCTGGATGGAGAACCAGGCTCTTCACCCGCCGGCACAAACGGAACTCCTGCCGCCTATGACCAGTTACCGGGTTTTCTCTGCAGAGGAGAAGCTGGCTCTGGATGTTGAGGCTCGCGGATTTCTGACCCGCCTCCGTGATATGGGTATCCTCAACGACGAAGTGCAGGAGGAAATCATCCTGAAGGCCTTGCACCTCTCGGAAGAGGATCTTTCCCTGAAAGAGATCAAAACAATTACCATACTGACCCTCTTCGCCCGGGCCCAGAACGAGTGGTGCCGGGAATTCGACTATCTACTCGAAGACAACTGGTCGCACTTGTTGAACTAGCGTCCTGCAGGCCAGGGCCTTCCCTGATAATACAGGCACCCAAATAAACCTATGGCAAAATCTCTTGTAATCGTCGAATCACCGGCGAAATCAAAAACTATTGAGAAATTCCTCGGCAAGGACTTTACGGTCATGGCCTCCTACGGTCACGTCCGTGCTCTGCCCAGCAAGCAGGGCTCGGTCGATACTGAACATGACTTCGAACCGAAATATGCGGTCCTGCCGGAAAGCAAGAAACATATCCAGGCCCTGAAAAAGGCTGTCGCCAAAGCTGACGAACTGATTCTGGCGACTGACCTTGACCGTGAGGGAGAGGCCATCGCCTGGCATCTGCTTCAAGCTCTCAAAATTGATGAATCGGCTGAAAAACCGGTCGTCAAGCGGGTGGTCTTCAATGAAATCACCAAGGGCGCCATTCTTGAGGCGATGCAGGAACCGCGCAGCATTTCCAGGGAACTGGTCGATGCGCAGCAGGCTCGTTCCATCCTCGACTACCTGGTCGGCTTCAACCTGTCCCCCTTCCTCTGGAAGAAGATCCGTTACGGTCTCTCCGCCGGACGCGTGCAGTCTGTGGCCCTGCGTCTGATCTGTGAACGCCAGAAGGAAATCGATGCCTTCCAGGCCCAGGAGTATTGGAGCCTCGAAGCACAGTTGAAGACACTGGGGCAGGCTGATTTCACTGCCAAGCTGCATACGGAGGATGGTAGAAAACTCGACAAGCTTGAGATCGGCAGTCAGGAACAAGCCGAACAGCTAACCGCTCTGTTACAAGGTGCCGAGTACCAGGTCGCATCGGTCGAACGCAAGCAGAAAAAACGTAATCCGAGCGCACCTTTCACCACCAGTACCATGCAGCAGGAAGCAAGCCGTAAACTTGGTTTCTCGGCACGCAAAACGATGAACCTGGCCCAGAAGCTTTACGAAGGGATCGAACTCGGCCCTGAGGACAGTGCGGGTCTGATCACCTACATGCGTACCGATTCAGTGACCCTGTCGAAAACCGCAACGGACGAGGCGCAGCAGGTAATCACCGAACTCTACGGTCCTGATTACGCACTCAAGACACCACGTGTTTTCAAGACCAAGAGCAAAAATGCCCAGGAAGCCCACGAAGCGATTCGGCCAACATCAATTGCCCGCCGACCGGAAGAGGTCAAGAAGCACCTGAGCCCGGACCAGTTCAAACTCTACCAGTTGATCTGGAAACGCACCGTGGCTTCACAAATGGCCACGGCCATCCTTGATGCCACCAGTGTCGATATCAGTGCCGGCGACCGCCACACCTTCCGGGCCAGCGGCCAGGTCGTGCGCTTCCCCGGCTTCATGCAGCTCTACATCGAGGGCAAGGACAGCAACGGCAACGAAGAAAAGGAAGGCATGCTGCCGCCAATGGAGTCAGGCGAAAGGCTTGACCTGCGCGAGCTCCTGCCCGAACAGCATTTTACCCAACCGCCGCCGCGCTTCACGGAAGCAAGCCTGGTCAAGACTCTCGAAGAAAACGGCATTGGCCGGCCTTCAACCTATGCCAGCATCATCCAGACTCTGGTTAACCGAAAGTACGTACGTCTCGAGAAGAAGGCCTTCACCCCGGAAGACGTCGGCATGGTGGTCAGCGACCTGCTGGTAAAGCACTTCTCCAAATATGTCGACTATAATTTCACTGCCGGTATGGAAGAACAACTCGATGCCATTTCGCGCGGCGAAAAACAGTGGCGCCCGATGCTGCATGAATTCTGGGAGCCCTTCCAGAAGCTGCTGAAGGAGAATGAAGACAAGGTCGAAAAACCTGTGGAGGAAACCGGACGTGACTGCCCTGAATGCGGCGAACCGCTGCTGATCAAGCTTGGTCGCAGGGGCAAGTTCATCGCCTGCAAGGGTTTTCCGAAGTGCCGCCACACCGAACCGCTCAATGGCGACGGCCAGACCGAAACCGAACCGGTCTACTCCGACCAGACCTGTGATAAATGCAATGCCCAGATGCTGATCAAGGAGGGCCGCTACGGCAAGTTCCTGGCTTGTTCGGCTTATCCCGACTGCAAGAACATCCAGCCCCTCGAAAAGCCGAAAGGCACCGGCATCGCCTGCCCCGAGTGC
>DAOVNV010000131.1 GCA_030630015.1 Desulfuromonadales bacterium
ATGCTGTCAAAGTGATCTGCGATTTCGGAAACCGGAACTTTTTGCTTGATTGCTGCATTAAAAACTCTGGCCCCATCAAGATGAAGCCCAAGAGCGTGCTGACGGGCCAGGTCAGCCGCCTTACTCAGGTAATCAAGCGGCAGGACCTTGCCGGCCTGGGTGTTTTCAAGACAGAATAACTTGGTGCGGGCGAAATGGGGATCTTTCGGTTTGACCGCGTCGGCAACAGCCTGGAGATTCAAGGTCCCATCCGCCTCGAAATCGAGCGGTTGCGGCTGGATGCTGCCGAGTACGGCCGCACCGCCGGCTTCGTACCGGTAAGTATGCGCCTGCTGACCAACAATATACTCATCACCGCGTTCACAATGGCTGAGCAGGGCCATCAGGTTGGTCTGCGTGCCGCTGCTGGCAAATAGTGCAGCCTCGGTCCCAAGCATCTCGGCCGTCATTTTCTCCAGGCGGTTAACCGTCGGATCCTCGCCATAGACGTCATCGCCGACATCAGCATCAGCCATGGCCGCACGCATCCTGGCCGTGGGCCTGGTCACCGTATCACTGCGTAAATCGATCACGTTGATGATCTCCCTGTGGTCGGCATAAAGTCCTCAAGAGTGCAGTTTAGCCCGCCAACTGCCGGATTCCATCGGCAATGAACTGAACTGCCAGTGCAGCCAGCACAACTCCAAGCAGGCGTCGCAGGATGTCGTCACCTGTCTGTCCGATCAGTTTGTGAATCCGGGCCGCGCCAAGAAACGCCGCAAGGGTCAGCAGGTAAATGGTAGCTACTGCGAGGAGCAGCGATACGGACCCACCGCTTTGTGAAAAAAGCAAAATGGTCAGGGTCAGGCAACCGGGACCTGCAATCAGGGGAATAGAGAGCGGGTAAACAGAAATATCGACTTGAAGTTGACCGCGTTGATCTTCCTGTCCCTGGCGGGTGATCATATTGAACGCCGTGAAGAACAGGAGCAACCCCCCGGCGACGCGTAGCGACGCAATACTGATACCGAGGCCAGTCAGCAGCGCCTCTCCGCAGAAACCGAACAGCAGCACGATAGCGCTCGAAATCAGCACAGACCGCAGGGCCATGCGCCGTACGTAAGAGCGCTCGGCTCCGCCGGTCAGGCTATGGAAGATAACGGCCGTACCGAGCGGATCGATGATCACAAAATAACTTGTCAGCGCATGCAGGTAAATATCCAGGAACATCGTATGACTCGCCAATCAAGTATCTTCGTCAGAACAAGCAGCATCAGACTCAGCAAAATCCTTGTCGGGGTCCTCCAGGCTGATCCGGCCAATTTTACCGCCGCGCAGTTCCCTCAAAAGAATTTCAGAGGCCCGATAGAGGTCAACCTCCCCGCCTGCCGACAAACATCCGCGCCGGCGGCCTATTTCATCAAGCAGCTCTGAAGGGCTATCGGGCAAAGCAGCGAGCCGGAAGCGACCTTTCAGAAGTTCAGGATAGCGCTGCATCATAAATCCGGCAGCAAACAGGGCGACATCCACGTAATCGATGGCACTGTCGCCTATAGCACCGCTGGCAGCCAGACGGTAAGCGCCATCTTGATCGCTCATGACCGGCCAGAGCAGTCCGGGGGTATCGTTGAGGTGGATGCCGTTGCGCAGATCTATCTGCTGCGGACAGGTGGTGATGGCCGGCTTGTCACCGACGCGGGCCATCTTTTTGCCGGCTAGCGTGTTGATCAGGGTTGACTTGCCAACGTTGGGAATGCCGACAACCATAGCCCGCAGGGTCCTGCCAGGTTTGCCGCGGTGTGGCGCCAGACGCCGGCAGAGCTTGGTGATCTGTCCGACACCAGAATGCTGCCTGGCTTCCAGCGGCAGAGCGCGCACTCCGGATTTATGCTCAAAATGGCGAACCCATGCCTTCGTGACGACCGGATCAGCCAGATCGTGCTTGTTCAGAACCTTGATGCACGGCTTGCCATGTCGCAATTCATCGAGCAAAGGGTTGGCACTTGAAGCTGGCAAGCGTGCGTCAAGAACTTCAATGACCACATCGATCCTGGCGAGCCCCTCGATAATCTGCCGCCGTGCCTTGGCCATATGTCCAGGATACCATTTGATTGCCATAAAATCTCACTATCCGTCTGACTGATAAGCGCTTTTATAATAGCATGAAAGCCCCATGTGCCTCTGTAAACAGGGTTTTTCAGCATACAGAAGTCAGGGTCCGGAATACAGCAGAAAGATACCGCAGAGACAAAATTCATCTGATCCACACGGCCTGAATTTATCAGAATTGACCTAAGGGGAGCATAAAAAAAGCGCTGCCACGAACCAACGTGACAGCGCTTTAAAAATTCGAGATAAAAGGGATCAGCAGCAACCGCCACCCATAACAGGAGCGATCACAAATCCCTGGCTGTGAGGAGAGTTGATGTAATCAATTTCATTGCCATCGGTGAAGGGCATCACGTCATCAGCAATCAGCAAATCAATCTCGTTGACGGTATAAGGCTTGGCATCTTCTTTCGGCTCGTCCAGAGCCAACCCCAGGCGGGGCCCGCCTCAGCCAAAACCTTCAAAGACAACCCGCAAAATCTTGTCCGGGTATTCCTGCATCACTTCCTTGAACTTGTCACGCGCCGTTTCACTAATTGTCAGCATAAAAACTCCTCCCTTGTTGAGCCAAACTAGACCTATAATATTCATATATTCAAAATTGTCAACCTTTTTTTGTTCAGTCCGGCTGTCAGGAAAAACAAACGATCATGCATTCTTTCACTTGTTTGGTGTACCGACAATAAAATGTTAAATAGCATTTTCCAGTTGCTATCCTGACTTGATTTGCTATCAAATAAGACCTGTGTGACTACAAACTCAGGAGCATCCATGTCAAAACATCTCGACCTCCCCTTTAAAACCCATCCCTTGCGGGAATCCATCTACGATGAACTTCACATTCGGCCGTTCCACGTCGTCAGCACACCCCACCAGATCTCACACCTGGCGGCACGGGCCAGCAAAGAGGAGCAGGAACGTGCCTTCGATCATCTCTGTGAACTGTGCCGACGCTACAGTGTCAACCAGCCAGCCCCGAAAACCGTCACCTTTCAGCAGGATTTTGGAGACTTCACAATCCACTGGGAACACCACGTCGAATTTTATTCGATGACGGTTTTACGAGCCAGCGGGTTTACTGGTGAGCCCTTCAAGCACCCCGTTATCACCCTTCTGCCAGAGGACTGGCTCGCCGAACTCCCAGGTGAAGTCGTTGCGGCGTTTCATGTCAGAATTGCCGGTGAAGAGTTGTCCGAAGACCCAGAGGATTTGAGCCGCTACTTTGAGGGACAGCGCCTGGTTATGAGCAAGGCCAGGGACGACAAGGCCATCATCTATACGGCATTCCGGCTCCACGGCGACGGATACGGCCGTTTCATCATCAGGAACCTGGGCATGACCGACATCCAGATCGGCCGGCTGACCAGGCGGGTCATCGAGATAGAAACCTATCGACTGCTGGCCCAGCTCTCGTTGCCGCTGGCCAAACAGATTGCCCCCCAGCTCGCAGAGATGGACCGTAATCTGGCCGACATACTCGGTGTTGTGCCCCAGTTGGCCGACCCCGAGGAAGAACGCAACATGCTGCAGATGCTGACCCGGAAAGAAGCCCGTCTGGAGAAGTGGCGCGCTGAAACCAATCGCCGCTTTTCGGGATCGAGGGCCTATCACAAGATCGTACTGCAGCGCTTGGAAAGGATCAGCGAATCAAAAGTCGAAGGCTACCCGACTATTTCCGAGTTTATGAACCGGCGGCTTTCACCGGCCCTGACCACTCTGGAAAGTGTACAAAGCTGGATGGATGATCTTTCCTGCAGGATCGAACGAGCCAGTGAATTGCTGCGTACCCGTGTCAACCTGACCATGCAGGAGCAGAACCGTTGCCTGCTGGCATCCATGGACCGCCGCAGTCAACTGCAGTTCCGTTTGCAGGAAACAGTCGAAGGGCTGTCCGTGGTTGCAGTCAGCTACTACCTGATCGGGCTGGTCAGCTACCTGCTCGGAGGACTGCCCCTTGACCGGTGGAATCTGAGCAAGCCGATCATACTGGCTGCCACAATCCCCGTGGTGATCTTTTCTGTCTGGTGGATCATCAGAAGGATAAAACACCGCCTGATCAAAAAACCGGATGAGAGCACGACACCTGAAAAGTGTGGTTGAGTACCGTTTCAGCCATTAGAATACAAACTTTCCCGGATGGAAATGAAATTGGCATCAACATCTATAACTTTTTTATTATGGAGGACACCATGGCAAACCGCTTTATCATGACCGCTTTTGGCAAAGACAGACCCGGCATTGTAGCTGATGTCACCAGTCTCCTTTACGAAAACAGCTGCAACCTTGAAGAAACAACCATGACCATGCTGGCAGACGAGTTTACTCTCAGCCTGCTCTTTTCCTGCCCGCAGGGAGATATCGAAGAGCAATTGACCAGGGAGTGCCGTCGGTTGGAACGTGACAAGGCAATTTCCGCCTTTGTACGCCCTCTGGAGGATCGTAGAAAAATTGAGACCGGGGGATTTTACAAATGCGTGTTGCACATCGAGGGGCTTGACCAGGCGGGCATCGTTTACAAAACCAGCCAGTTCTTGGCTGACCGGGGAATCAATATCGTTGACCTCAAATCGGCGGTCATTGAATCTCCTGGAAGCGGTGCAGCCATCTATGTCATGGACATCCATATCCTGGCTCCTGACTCAATTCCGTTCGAGCAGATGGATGAAAGCCTCTCAACGGTTGCGGATGAATTGAACGTGGATATCACGGCGTCACGCTGACAATCAATCGTCTCCAGGGGGCTCTCTTCTCAGAGGCACATCAGTCCTCTCCTGGTCCGTTGAATTGTGACTTTGTCAGACAGACTGTTGTCATCCTCCATATTTCTCGAGTATGATATCCTTTCAAAACTAAAGGTAGTGGTTACGACCCAACCAAGTATTTTTTTCTAACTACGCACAGAGGTCCATATGCACGACTGGAGACACTTTACAGACCAGGCTCTCATTGCTTATTTTTCCATGGAAATAGGCCTGACCGCTGAAATCCCCACCTATAGCGGCGGCCTCGGCGTTCTGGCTGGAGACACCATCAAAAGCGCTGCAGACATGAAGCTGCCACTGGTTGCCGTGACTCTGCTGAGCCGCAAGGGATATTTCAAACAATCTTTCTCCAGCGAAGGCTGGCAAATTGAGGAGCCTGTCAGCTGGAAACCCGAAGAGCTTCTGGAGCTTCTTCCCGGCAAGGCCCTGGTGACCATCGAAAAACGCGATGTCAAGGTTCAGGCCTGGCTTTACCGGGTCAAGAGCCCGACCGGTGGAGAGTTGCCGGTCCTGTTCCTCGATACCGACATCCCCGGCAACCTCCCCGAAGACCGGCAGATCACTGACCAGTTGTACGGCGGTGACAAAACCTACCGGCTCAAGCAGGAGATCGTCCTTGGCATTGGCGGGGCCCGCCTTCTCCAAATACTTGGCTTCCAGGTCAGGAAGTACCATCTGAACGAGGGCCATGCCAGCCTGCTGACCCTGGAACTGCTCAACCGCCACCGCCGACCGGTTGAAGACACCTGGGACGAAAGGTCTTCCTGGGACACGCGCTTGGTTCAGGAAAAATGTGTCTTTACGACCCATACACCGGTTGAGGCCGGACACGACAAATTCCCTTATGATCTTGTCGAGCGTATCATGGGCGCCGTAGTCCCCCTCTCTCTGCTCAAGGAATTGGGTGGCCCCGACGAACTCAACATGACCATGCTGGCCCTGAACCTCTCACACTATGTAAATGGAGTGGCTAAGAAGCATGGCGAGGTCTCCCAGGCGCTGTTCCCCGGTTTCGAAATTCACGCCATCACCAACGGGGTGCACCCGTTCACCTGGGCCTCACTCTTCATGACCGCACTGTACGATAAGTATCTACCGGGATGGGCTAATGAACCGGAACTTCTGGTTCGCATCGACCTGATTCCCGATCAGGATATTTGGGAAGCGCATCGAGGAGCCAAGGCCTATCTTTTTCAATACATCAGTGAAGTCGTTGAAGGTGTTCAACTTGACCCGGATATCCTGACCATCGGTTTCGCAAGACGGGCCGCGCCCTACAAACGTTCCAACATGATTTTTACAGACACGGAACGGCTTCTGGCCATCGGAGACGGCAAAATCCAACTGGTTTATGCCGGCAAGGCCCATCCGAATGACGAACAAGGCAAGCAGATGATTCAGGAGATCAAATCACAGGCTGATTACTTCGGTGATCGAATCAAAATCGTTTACCTGCCGAACTACAACATAGACGTGGCCAGCATACTGATTCCCGGAGTGGACATCTGGTTGAACAACCCCTTGAGGCCCCTGGAAGCCTCGGGAACCAGCGGCATGAAAGCCGCCCTGAACGGCGTGCCTAATTTCAGTGTGCTGGACGGCTGGTGGATCGAGGGGCATATCGAAGGGGTCACCGGCTGGTCAATCGGACCTCCCCCCACGGAGACCTCCACTGATGTCAGCTCCTCGGATGAGGACGTTGAGGACCTGTACAACAAACTGGAGAAAGTTATCCTGCCCCTCTATTACGGCGATCGCGAGGGCTGGATAAACGTGATGAAATCAGCAATCGGCAAAAATGCCTACTACTTCAACACACACGTCATGATGCGCCGCTATGTGACGGAGGCTTATCTGAGATAAACCGGGACGCGGGACGCGGGACGAGGAACGCGAAAGTCCAAAACATAAAGTGGGCCCACGAGAAAAAGCTTGGAGCAAATTCTGAGAATATCGTGTTGAACACCAAGGATGAAGAGAGACACAGGGGCGTTATAAAGGTTTTCGCGTTCCTCGTCCCGCGTCCCGCGTCCCGGATTCCAAATTTGCACGTCCCGCGCTTTTCCCTGCCAAATACCCTGTCGACCAGCAAACCTGCAGGTTGAACCCACCGGTCGGCCCATCGAGGTCGATTCTTTCACCGGCAAAGAAGAGGTTTCCCACCTTTTTCGACCGCATGCTGCGCATGTCAATTTCCTTGAGAG
>DAOVNV010000137.1 GCA_030630015.1 Desulfuromonadales bacterium
ACTCATTCGATTCACTGTGCCTTGATCACAATCTTTTTTGGTTTGGCCGCGACCGCCTTGGGCAAAACAAGGCTCAGCACACCGTGTCTGGCTGCAGCTGTAATCTTGTCCGTATCAACAGCAACCGGGATTTTGATCGTCCGGTGGAAATCACTGCCGCTGCGCTCACGGTGCAGCCATCTGCGGTCTGGACCTTCAAGGTCGGTATCTTGACCGACATGAGCCAGGGTCAGAGTATCTTCCAGCATCGTCATCTCAATCTGCGTCGGATCAACTCCAGGCACCAAGGCCTCGACATAAATGTTGTCATCGTCCTCACGAAGATTGACCTGCAAACTGGAACTTGCAGTGAAACAAGGCAGTCCAGACCGGTTCAATAAACGATCCAGTTCTGTCCCGCGAAAAACGCTGTCAAACTCACGGGGCAATTGTTCCAGTTCTCTAAAAAAATTCAGACTCAACATAACTTTTTACCTCCTTGGATAGGTTGGCCCGGTTAACTCCGGGTTGATTGGTTACCTCATCCAGTAGTTATCAAGAGCTGTGCCAACCTGCCAAGAAAAATTATATGCCGTATTTACAGGAAGTTAAAGGAGGGCTCTACAAGGTGCGGCAACTTACAACGTCGCAAAAAAGCGTTGCAAGCGACGCTTGAGACACTGAAAGTGTCGCAAGCCGAGAAGCGAGAGGCGAGAGGCGCCCTGCCTTCAACACCCCAAATCCTGCCGGGACAGGCCAAGCTTTTTCAGATAGCGATACAGGGTGGCGCGATGCACGCCCAACAGGCGGGCTGCGGCGGTCAGGTTGCCGGCAGTTGACTGACAGGCTTCGCGGATTTCATCTGCATCCAGATCAGCCGGCTTGGTGGTCCTTTTCGGCATCTGCAGTGGAGCTGCCGGGACGGGCTCGGCCAGGGCCAACCTTCGCGTGTCAGGCAGCAGCACATGCTCATTGAGCAGCGGATAGGGCGGCACAATCCGCGATCCCTCGCTGCCCACTTCCGGCCCCCAGTCGCCGGGAGTGAAATCCTGGCGCTCACTGATCCATTCCCTGAAAGCTCGTGCACCGATCACCTCGGCATGGGTTTCGACAAAAACCCGTTCGAGTACGTTGCGCATCTCCCGCACATTACCAGGCCACAGATAGGCCTGCAAAAGGGCCATGGCTTCGCTGGTCAGAAAGTGGACCTGCCTGCGATATCTGCGCCGGAACAGTTCCAGGAAATACTCGACCAGCAGCGGGAGATCTTCAATGCGCTGGCGCAGCGGCGGCAAATGGATGCGCAGCACGGCAATCCGGTGATACAGGTCCGCTCGAAAACGCCCTTCATGGACCATTCGCTCCAGGGGAATGTTGGTTGCACCGATCACCCTGACATCGACGGACTGACTCTGTTCGCTGCCGACCCGCTCCAGGCGGCCCTCTTCCAGGACGCGCAACAGCTTGGCCTGGGCGTGTAGAGGCATGTCGCCGATTTCGTCCAGGAAGATTGAGCCCAGGTGAGCACGCTCGAAACGACCACGATGAGAGCGCACCGCCCCGGTGAAAGCCCCCTTTTCATGACCAAAGAGTTCCGACTCAAGCAGTTCAGGGGAGATGGCCGAGCAATTAACGGCCACGAAAGCACGAACACGCCGCGCTCCTTGCTCGTGCAGAGCCCGCGCTACCAACTCCTTGCCCGTACCGGTCTCGCCGGTAATCACAACTGCGGCATCCGACCCCGCATAGAGCTCGATCTTGCGGTAGACCTCCAGCATTCCGGGGCTGCTGCCTACCAAACCATATTTTCCGGGAGGAGGATGAATGCGGCCCTGCCCGACGGGAAGGGGCTTGAAATAGAAATGAACCTGACGCAGATGACGGTCTTCACTGAGCCCACCAATCAGGACCTCGGCCTGCAACTGGCAATCGATTGGCGACAGGAAGTGGACGGCTATATTGTGCAGGGTTTGGTTATGAGCAAGGGCCTCGTCAGCAAGATAGTCGAGCCCAGGACTGACATCGGGGAACATCTCCCGCAGGAAAAAGCCCATGGCTTCGGGAGCTGCCGCCCCCGTCCAGCGCGACAGAGCCGGCGACAGCTGGTCGACAATCCAGATACCATCGGCTTGGCTGGAAACCACCAGATCCGGTGCACGCACCGGGGGATTCGAGGAAGACGTTTCAATGATGATTTCGGGTTCGGACATGGCTGCTCCCGACTTCATAACTCCTAGCAAACACCAACAATCTAATCTGTCCCGGCCTCCAGCGCAACCGTCATGAGGCAAAAAAACATTATCAATCCAGAGCACAGCAGTATACGACTCGCATCACCCCGCAACGAATGGTATAAATAAACCAGGCTGTGGGATGGGTCAGGCGAAAAACCTTGCCATGCGCATGGCATCTGAACTTGGGCTGTCAGAACGAAAAGACTGCCCGACCCTCCTTTATAAACCAACCGAATAGGCTATACTTAAGCGAGAGACTTCCTGCCTTTTTTCACAGCTTCAATGATCGAAGGAGCAACAACCATGATGAAGAGACGCCTCGGCCAAAAAATGCTGGACGACAAAGTCGTCACCAAAGCACAGATACGTGAAGCCTTGGGACGGCAACGCCTGCATGGTGGCCGCCTGGGACAGAATCTTCTTTCGCTCGGCTACATTTCAGAAGATCAACTGGAAACCTTCCTGAAACGGACTCCCCAGGCTCCGGAGACAGTCGAAGAAACCGGTCTGGAACTGGAGTTCATCGCTGACCTGACCCTCAAGCACGTCATGAACATGGGGCCCTTCCGACTCAGTGATCTGTCCCTGCGCATGGGCCTACCGAGCGCTATTCTCGATGAGGCGATTGAACTGCTGCGCCGGGAAAATCTGGTTGAGGTGCGCAGCGCAACCCAGTTCGTCAAATCCTCTTTCAATTTCATCGTCACCGATCTCGGCAAGGTCCGCGGCAACGAACTCATGGAAATCTGCCGCTACGTGGGGCCGACACCGGTCATCCTGGAAGACTATCGCACGATGGTCGAGAACCAGTCCATCCAGAACATCATGGTTGATGATGCGACCGTATCGCGTGCGTTTTCCGAAATTGTCATCAGCGACCACCTGCTCAAACGGCTTGGACCGGCAATCAGCTCCGGGACCCCGATGTTTATGTACGGCCCTCCCGGCAACGGCAAGACCACTATTTCCGAAACCATTGGTCAAGTTCTGCCGGAAACAGTCTATATCCCTTACGCCCTGTTTGTCGGCGGGCAGATCATCAACATCTTCGACCCGGTCAACCATATTGCCATCGACAAAAACGGCTACGGGGAAGAGCCGGACGAAACAAGCGTCGACCAACGCTGGGTTTTGATTCGCCGGCCTGTCGTCATCACCGGCGGAGAACTGACCCTGCGCATGCTGGACTTGGAATTCAACAGCATTGCCAAGTTTTACGAGGCCCCCTTGCAGATGAAGGCCAACAACGGCCTCTTCCTGGTCGATGACTTCGGACGCCAGCAGATGGATCCGCAAAATCTGCTGAACCGCTGGATTGTCAATCTCGACCGGCAGATTGATTTCATGTCGATGCATACCGGCATGAAATTCGAAATTCCGTTCGACCAGCTGGTCATCTTTGCCACCAATCTGGAACCTAAAACCCTGGTTGACGAGGCCTTTCTACGTCGGATTCGCTACAAGATAAAAATTGACCACCCCAACGAAAGTGAGTTCGAGGAGATTTTCCGGCGGGTCTGCAGGATGAACGCGATCACGTTTGAACCCGACATCTTCGAATACCTGATTGAACACTGGTATCGCCGCCTGGATAGACCGTTGAATGCATGTCATCCACGCGACCTGGTCAACCACATTATCGATACTTCGCGTTATCACAACAAGCCTCCGGAACTGACCCGCGACGCTATCGACCTGGCTTGTGAGAATTATTTCGTGGAAATGTAGTACAGGCTAATACCTGAAGCACAAATACTCTTGGCAAAAGGCAGAAACAACCCTTAAGGGTTGTTTCTGCCTTTATTCTGTATCCTGTGTCCTGTATTCTGCATTTTCATCCGTTCCATCTGCTTAAGCCACTCAACTACCATGAATGAATATCTGTCCATATCCGCCCAGGAGGCACTGCGCGAGGCGATTGCAGAAACTTGCGGCAACGAAGTCTTCTGCCTCGGCCACACTGACGGGCAGCAGGTTGTCTGCGAACTTGAAATCCTCGCCCGTGGCAACCGTGACGCGGCACCAGCCCTGCTGCAGGTCTGCCGGCACGGTGACGTAGTCATCCACAACCACCCCGGCGGCTGCCTCGACCCATCCGACCAGGATGTGGAAATTGCCGGGCGACTCGGCAACATGGGCGTCGGTTTTTATATTGTCGATAATCACGTCCAGCACCTTTATCGCGTGGTCGAAGCCTTCTCTCCCCTCAAAAAAGTGCATATTGCACCACAGGATGTCGCCGGCCATTTCATGCCAGACGGTTGCATCAGTGAAACGCTGGCTGGTTACGAGGAGCGTCCCGAGCAGCTGCGCATGGCGTTTGCGGTTGCCGAAAGCTTTAACCGGGACGCTATTTCCCTGATCGAAGCCGGAACCGGCATCGGCAAGAGTCTGGCATACCTGGTGCCGTCCGTTCTCTGGGCCCTGGCCAGTCGCGAGCGCGTCGTTATTTCAACCAACACCATCAACCTGCAGGAGCAGCTGATCCGCAAGGACCTGCCTTTCCTGCAACGCGCCACGGGGCTGGAATTTTCATTTGAGCTGGTCAAGGGGCGCAGCAATTACCTGTGCCGACGGCGCCTTGAAAGCGCCTCGGCCGAACCGGGGCTGTTCGACAACCAACAGACCAACGAACTGGCCAGCCTGCGGTCCTGGGCTGAGCAAACCGCTGACGGCTCCCGCGAAGACCTTTCCTTCGTCCCCCGTGAAAATCTCTGGAGCGAAGTTTGCTGCGAAGCGGACCAGTGTTCACGGGCGCGTTGCCAATATTTCAACAACTGTTTCTTCCACCAGGCTCGTCGACGGGCTGCACACGCCGACATCCTGATCGTCAACCACGCCCTGCTGCTGGCAGACCTGACCCTGCGGAAGATGACCGACAATTACTCCTCAGTCGCGGTTCTGCCCCCTTTTTCCCGCCTGGTTCTTGATGAAGCTCACCATCTTGAAGAGGTTGCCACACGCTACTTCAGCACCCAGGTCACCCGTTTCGCCTTTGCAAGAGTCCTGAACCGCCTGCGCCATCCCCGCAAGCTGGAGCGCGGGCTCCTGCCACGCCTGCTGACCCAGTTGGGCAAAGAACTGTCCGACACGCAGGACGTCCTTTACCAGGACATTCATGAAAAGATTGAAAGACTGGTCGGCACCCGCCAGACCCTGTACGACCGTGCTGTAGCTGACCTCGAGCAGGCTGGCCATGATCTTGCAAAAGCACTGGGGCGGGACATCCGCAGCAAGGAGGAGATTCGCCAACGCCTGGTTGACGACTTTACATCGAAATCAGCCTGGAAAAAAACGGCCAAACGCCTGCGCGGACTGGCACAGGCCACCTGCGATTTTACTGGCGACGTGGAAGGCTTGCTTAAAGCCCTGAAACAACTGCCAGAGGAGACCAGGGACAAACTCGGGTCCGTGACCACCGACCTGGGGGGAGTCTTTTCACGCCTCGGGATTCTGGCCGACAATCTCTACGCCAGCACTGCCAAGGACCCATCAAGCTGTAGCTGGTTCGAGATCGGATACGGTAGAATCGGCCGCAGTGAAGGTGTGATCTCCAGGTTCTGCACGGCGCCTCTGGATGTTTCCTCTCTGCTGAGAGAAACCCTCATTGACCGGATGCGCACTGCTGTCATGACCAGTGCCACGTTGACCGTTGCAGGCAATTTTTCCTTCCTGCGCAAGCGCATCGGTCTCGAAGAAATTGAGGGCAAACGGCTTACCGAACTTCTGTTGACATCCCCTTTCGACTTCAAGCGGCAGGCCCTCCTCGCCATCCCGACCGACATTCCTGAACCGGGCCGCCCTGGCTTTACCGAAGCAGTCCGCGATATTTCCGAGCGTGCCCTGCTGCTGGCAGACGGCCGCAGCTTTGTACTGTTTACCGCCTACAGCCTGCTGCGCCGCATTCACGGCGAGCTGGCACCCGTGCTTTCCGCACAGGGCTACCGAATACTGAGACAGGGCGAGGCGACCCGTCACCGCCTGCTGGAGCAGTTCGGACAAGATCCAACCAGCGTCCTGTTTGCCACCGATTCTTTCTGGGAGGGTGTCGACGTGCCCGGGCGAGCCCTGGAACAAGTCATCATTGTTCGCCTGCCCTTCAGGGTTCCCACCGAACCGGTCCTCGAAGCCCGCGTCGAAGCGATCGAGCAAGCTGGCGGCGACCCGTTTATGGAGTATACGGTTCCCCAGGCGGTGATCCGCTTCCGGCAAGGCTTCGGCCGCCTGATCCGCAACAAAACCGACCGCGGCGTGGTGCTGATCCTCGACAGCCGGGTGATCCGCCGCGGCTACGGGCGAATGTTCCTGAAATCGCTACCTGATGTCCCCGTCGTAAAACTGCCGCAGGACGAACTGCTGGCGGCAATGGCAGATTTCCTCTCCAAAGAAAGCGAAAACCTATAGCGTAAGTTGTCTGGTTTAATGCTTTTGCGTCACCTCTGCTGTTGCCCCTCCTCTGGTGAGTGGGGGTTACAACCTGCAAATAGTTTGACTTAAATCGACTGC
>DAOVNV010000002.1 GCA_030630015.1 Desulfuromonadales bacterium
CGCTTTGGTCCGACCCGCATCCCTTACCTGCGCCGCGACTTCGGCATCGTCTTCCAGGACTTCAAGCTGCTCAATCGCAGAACCGTCTTCGAGAACGTCGCTTTCCCGCTGGAAGTGACGGGACGCAAGCGTTATGAAATCAGCAAAAAGGTGTATCAGACGCTGAAGCAGGTGGGTTTGCAGCACCGCCTGAACGACTATCCGCTGCAGCTTTCCGGCGGTGAGCAGCAACGGGTTGCCGTTGCCAGGGCCCTGGTCGTTGATCCCCTGATTTTGCTTGCGGATGAACCGACCGGCAATCTGGACCCGGATGTCACACTCGATATCATGGAACTTTTCAAGGATGCGAATGCCCGTGGCACTACGGTGGTCATGGCAACCCACGATCGCCACCTGATCAGCCAGTTCCCGCGTCGGGTGCTGGTTCTTGAAGCCGGGCGACTGTTAACCGACGATGAAACCCACGATTCCTGGTAAGAGGCCAACTGCGGAATGTTAGGACGACTCGGATACCACTTCAAAAGGGCAATGCGCAATATGCGCCAGAGCCCGGTGCTCAGCCTGGCTTCGATCGCAACCGTTGCCGTGTCCCTGGCATTGCTTGCCTTTTTTGCGATTGCCGTGCTGAATGTGCAACAGCTGACCTCGACCTGGAGCGAGGAAATGGCCATTGTGGCTTATCTGGATGACCCTCCCGATGCCAAAATTGTCAAGCAGTGGTTAGGTGACATTCGGGAGTATCCGGAGATTGCGAAAGCCGACTACATTACGCAGGAACAAGCTTTCGAAAGATTTCGGCGGAGACTCGGCCCCGAGGCTGATCTGCTGGACGGTCTCGATGCAAACGTGCTGCCTGCATCGATTGAAATTCACCTTCAAGAAGACTTGCGTCAACGGGAAACAGTTGAGGCTGTTGTCGCAAGACTGCGCCAGGACACGCGCTTCAATGACCTGCAGTATGGCCAGGAGTGGCTGGAGAAATTTGAGGCGTTCCTGCTCCTGTTGCGTATTTCCGGTGCCGCACTGGGCAGCTTCCTGGTGTTTGCCGCGCTGGTTATTGTCGCCAATACCATCAAACTGACCCTCTACGTTCGTCAGGACGAACTGGAGGCAATGGCCATGGTCGGCGGGACTCCACTGTTCATCAAGTTGCCCTACCTGGTTGAAGGCGCCCTGCAGGGGCTGTTCGGCGGCCTGGTTGCGCTTGGGGCGAGTTTCCTGGTTTTCAGGCTGCTGCTGATGGAAATCCTTGGACAGCTCCTCATGATTACTGGGGTCGACACGATTCATTTCCTGTCACCTGTGTGGCAACTGCTGCTGGTTCTGGGTGGCAGTTTCATCGGCCTGCTGGGCAGTCTCTTTGCTCTGAGAAAGTTCGTGAGGGTCGGCCCGGCATGAAGCGTTGGTTGGCAACCTGCCTGATGGCAGCATTTCTTCTGATTGGTTCGGCAGCCATCCGGCAGGCGGCGTGGGCTGACCAGGATGGTGACCTGGTGGCCAGCCAGGAGAAGCTTGCTGAGATTGAGAGGCAGATCGAAGCGGGTCTGCGTGACCTGCGCGATAAGCAGGCCAGGTCCAGCAGTCTTGCCGATGATCTGGCGCGGCTTGACGATGAGACCAGGCGGCTCGCCGCTGCCGTCAGGCGCAGCGGTAGAGAATTAAAAAAACTTGACGGACAGGTTGTGCAAGTCCGGAAGGAGCGGGAGACGTTACAGGCCTCTCTGCAGACCACCGGGGAGAAGGTACGCAGACGCCTGACCGTTCTCTACAAGAGCGGCGAAATTGGATTGGCCAGGGTGCTGCTCGGTGCGACGGTCACCCCTTACGAAATGGCTGAGAATCATGCTTTTCTGGCACGCCTGGTGCGTTATGATCGACAGTTGATCGAAGATTACAGGGGACAGGCACAAAGGCTGGAAGAAAGACTGGTGCAGCTTCAGCAGTTGCGTGAAAAACAGGCTCGCCTGAATGAGAGGCGCAACCGACAGCAGGAGGCGCTCGGCAAAGCAGGCAAGACCAAGCGCAAACTACTTGTGGTGATACGCAAGGACGAGGCTCTATTGAGCGGTTATCTGGACGAATTGCGCGCCAAGGCAGCTCGACTCGGAGAACTGGTCAAAAAGCTTGAAACAGACCTTGTGCAATCCTATACTGAGTTTGCGACTTCGTTCAGTCAGCAGAAAGGCCGTCTTGCATGGCCGGTCTCCGGAAAGCTCCGGGTCGGCTTCGGGACGACTCGTAGCGCCGAACTGGGTACCTTGCTCGAGAGCAACGGGTTGGAGATCGTTGCTGAAGTCGGGTCGCCGGTCCAAGCCGTCTGGTCGGGCAAGGTCCTCTATGCCAGCCCGTTCCGTGGCTACGGCAAGCTGATGATTATCGATCACGGCGATAAATACTATTCACTCTACGCCCAGGTCGCGCGCTTTGCTAAACAGGCTGGCGAGCAGGTTTCACCGGGAGAAACGGTGGCTTACTCCGGTTTTGAGGGGCGTGATTACCTCTACTTCGAGGTCAGGCAAAGCGGCAAGCCGCTTGATCCTCTGCCGTGGCTGAAAAGGCGGTAGATCTGTTTCGATAATATTTCCCGTTGATGTCGGAGGTTTTAATGTTCAGGGGTAAGCTTTCAATCTTTTTTCTTGTTCTGCTTGGTTGTCTGCTGTTCAGTTGGATGTCTTCAGGCCGGGTGGTGATCCCGGCCGCCGCCCAGGCGACGTCCAGCTATCAGGACCTGCAGCTTTTCACTGACGTACTGACGATCGTTAAACGCAGTTATGTGGAAGAAGTGTCGATCAAGGACCTGATTTATGGTGCCATCGACGGCATGCTGCTGTCGCTCGATCCTCACTCAGGGTTCATGCCGCCTGAAATCTACCAGGAAATGAAACTGGACACACGCGGACAGTTCGGAGGGTTGGGCATAGAAATCACCATGCGCGACGGACTTCTTACCGTGGTAGCGCCAATTGAGGACACCCCCGCCGCGCGTGCCGGGCTTAAAACTGGTGACCAGATTATCAAAATTGAGGGACAGTTTACCAAGGACATGGAAATCATGGCGGCTGTGCGCCTGATGCGCGGCGAACCTGGGACCAGCATTACGATCACCGTGCTACGCGAGGCCTTTGGCAAACCCAGGGATTTCACCCTGATCCGGGAGATTATCAAGGTCAAGAGCGTCAAGTCGAGTACTCTTGAAGAGGGTTATGGCTATATCCGTCTGGCCCAATTCCAGGAACGTTCCTCGCAAGACCTGGCCAAAGCCCTGACAACCCTTCATGAGGAGAACGAGGCCGGTCTGAAAGGCCTGGTGCTGGATTTGCGCAACAATCCTGGTGGCTTGCTTGATCAGGCCGTGGAGGTGGTAGACCTGTTCCTGCGTGAGGGTATGATCGTTTATACCAAGGGTCGTGAGGCTGATTCGCAGATGGAATTCACCGCGACTCAGGGAGGAACTGAGCCTGACTATCCCTTGGTCATATTGATCAACGGCGGCAGTGCCAGCGCGGCCGAAATTGTTTCTGGAGCCCTTCAGGACCATGGCCGTGCGGTCATCCTCGGCAGCCAGAGTTTCGGCAAGGGGTCGGTGCAAACCATTATTCCGCTGAGCGACGAATCCGGACTGCGTTTGACGACCGCTCGTTATTATACGCCAAGGGGAACATCGATTCAGGCCAAGGGGATCACTCCTGATATCGAAGTCCTCCTAGGAGAAGTGAAGGAACTCGAGGAAACGGGTCCCCTGCGGGAGAGTGACCTGAAGAATCATATTGAGATGGATGAAACTGCTCCAGATGACAGGTCGGAAATAGAGGCTTTGGTCGATGAGAAATTCAGGGACGATTATCAACTCATGCGAGCTCTGGATCTGCTCAAGGGCTGGCAGGTTTTTCAGTCGATGAAAAAAGATGCGGCCTGATCGGTTAGCAAGTTTGTACGTAATTATTCAGCATCTCAGCGAGGGCATGTGATCTACAGCCATTACCTGCGTCCAATGTTGTCACTTAACTTCCCGCAGGCAACAGCTATAGCCCACATGCTGTGCGGTTAGTCAGACAGCTGAATAGTTACGTTTGTACAAGAACTTGAGAGCTATTATTGCCAGCTCTGCGTCGCCGGATAGATATATATGGGAAAAAAACGTTCGAGTCGTCGTCGCAAATCGATCCCCTGGTATAAGCTGACCCGTACCTGGCTGGTGTTGCTCTGCCTGGTCGGCGGTCTGGTCTTTGGCTTGGTCTGGATGGCAGGGCAGGGCGATGCCCCGCCGCCCCGCAAGGTTCCGCCGCAGACTCAGCCCGGTCCGCCCGTGCCCGACCTGACAGATGTCATCAGGTCAGAGACGGAAGCTTTTCTCGCTTCCACCGATTTTCGCAAATCGATGGTCAAGCGTGACCTGACGACTACGCCACTTCGCTATACTGTCGATGGTGAGCCGCCCTCGACGGCTTTGCTCAACGGTCTGCAGACACGTTTGAGAAATCACTCGTCGCGCCTTTCTGCCAGGATGACGGCCGATGATGTGCTGGTTGTTGCCGAGGCCGGCAAAGAACGTGTCCTGGTTTTTTTCGTCCCTCCACTGGCGCCGATACCGCAGGGGCCGCGAGTAGCAATCATTATGGATGACCTCGGGCGGGGAACCTATCCGGCCGAGGTGTTGCTCGGTATTGAACAGCCCGTGACCTTTTCGATCCTCCCCGGCGAAAGTGATGCCCGCAGAGTGGCGCAAATGGCACATGCTGCGAATCGGGAGATTCTGTTGCATGTACCTATGGAGCCTCAGGGCTATCCGGCTGTAAACCCGGGTGAGGATGCCCTGTTCGTCCGCTACTCCGAACAGGAGATTGCCAAGCGGTTTGTCGATCTCCTGGCCAAGGTCCCCTATGCCGTGGGGACCAACAACCATATGGGCTCACGTTTTACCGAAGATCGTCGGGGGATGACAACGGTAATGAGTGTGTTGCGAGAACGGGGGCTGTTTTTTGTCGACAGCCTGACGACCGGCAGATCAGTGGCTGTCGCTGTGGCCCTGGATAACGGGGTGCCGGTCTTGCAGCGGGACGTTTTTCTGGATAACGTTGCCGATGTCGAGCTGATTACCGTCGAACTGCAACGTCTGGCCAGAAAAGCCGTTCAGAATGGTCAGGCGATAGGGATCTGCCATCCTTATCCGGAAACCCTGCAGGCATTGCAGCGCGAGTTGCCCAAACTGGCCGAACAAGGTGTTCAGATTGTGCCAGTGGCAAGTCTGCTGCAAGGGCGGCGCAGGGGGTAGTTGTTAGGTCCTAATTTGGCAGGTCAGGGCAGCTGAGTGCTGATGCGGGCCATGGCGGTGGTGAACTGATCATAGCTCTGATCGTAGAGGATCTCTTCCGGAAGGTCCGTGCTGACTTTGCGGAGGATGAGGAAAGTATCGCCGAGACGTCCCTCGGCATCGAACAAAGTGCGCTCCAGAAGAGGAAAGAGGTCGGAGCGTTCCTTGCTCAGCAGGCGTTTCTCGAACTCCTGGAGTTCGATCACCTTGTGTGAGACTTCGAGGCCTGTTTCATCGAACCTGTAAAAAGACAGCTGCTGCTGGTAAAAGTTGCGGGTGTGTGGAGCGCGGTGCAGAATGAAGTAGGATCGCTGAGCGGTTTCCCTGAACAGGTCCCAGGTCGGGTCATTCGGTTCGATAGTGCGCCGTGCGCCGTAGAAATAGCGGAACACAAGTTTCGTGAAACACTCTTCCTCGAGAAAACCGAGGATTTTTTTGTCTGAACTTTGTGCAAAGTATCCGGCGGGATCAATGTGGTTTTCATGGACGAGGCTGCGGCCGCATACCAGGCAGTTCGGGTGGATCTGTAGACGGCGATCTGCGTAGGCTGATTGACGCTGTTCAAATGCCTGAAATTCGTTCTGCTGGAATTCATCGAGTCGCCGCTGTTGGTTGTCCAGCATACCGAGGTACAACTGACGCGCCACATGTGCCAGTTGCACATGGACATCCGTGTGCCGGCCGTGAGTCAGGACCGGATAGATTTTCCCTTCCGGGTTAGTATTGAGCGATTCGACTTTGGGACTTTTCGCAATATATCCTTCCATGCAGCGGTAGCCGCGGTTGATGGCGTAGGCTTTGAGCAACTGGTAGGGGTCGCGAAACGGCCCGTCGTAATGAATGCGCCCGTCCACCAGGCAGGGAAGGATGCGCAACGGTCTGCGTGACAGGCCGTTGCTGTCGAAGAAATCGTAGATGTGGCGGCAATTTGCCAGGGAGGGTGCGTCCTTGACAGGGATGACGACCCGGTCGGCTGCAAACAAGGCATTCTGGGTAAAAATATCCAGGTCGGGCCGGGTGTCGATGATAACGATTCCGCCGAGTCGGGACTGGCCGAGAGCCTTGGCCAACAGGGCCGGGTTGTCAAGCTCTCTGCGCAGTTTATGCAAGTCACCGCTTGAAGCGATAAACTGCACGCCGTATTCGCCAGTTTCGACCAGGTTGTCAGCAACGGCTCCGCCGAACAGGTTGGCGACATTGCCGGACCCGCCCGACCCGTTAATGCGGAACATCTGGTCGACGGAAAAATGGTTGTCGAAGCTGAACAGGGTAACCGGCAAGTCCTCGTGAAGGGCTTTCAGGTAGATGGCAAGGTTGGTTGCCAGGGTCGTTTTGCCGACCCCGCCCTTGTCGCTGGAGATGGTGATGACATATGGTGCGGACATAATCGTGTCTCGATGCTATAATCCAAAATGAAACAGTTTCAGATATATAGTGTGCGTTGCTCGAAATGTCAAATGAAAACCCCAAGATGTAGGGGTTTGTTGGTTTTCTAAGACTCAACAGGTTCATGCTATGCAGCCAATGAATGAAGTTTCCCGGAAATTGACGGTCAGCGGTCTTGTGGCACTGCTGCAGGACGTTGTCGAAAGCAACTTTGTCGATGTCGAGGTGGAAGGTGAAGTCTCGAATTTTTCGTCGCCGGCTTCCGGACATTGGTATTTCAGCCTCAAGGACGAGCGATCACAGTTGCGTGCGGTCATGTTTCGTGGTCGCAATCGGCATGTTGATGTGCGTCCGAAGGATGGGCTTCAGATCCTGTGCAAGGGTAGCCTGGGCGTCTATTTGGCGCGGGGTGAGGTGCAACTGATCGTAGAGCGTCTGACGACAAGCGGCATCGGCGACTTGCAGAAGGCTTACGAGGATCTGAAGCACAAATTGTCCGCTGAGGGATTGTTTGCAGTCGAGCGCAAGCGGCCTCTTCCTGCATTTCCGACGTCCATTGGTATTGTGACTTCGGCAACCGGCGCGGCCATCCACGACATCATGAACGTGATACGCCGGCGAGCACCGGGGCTGCATATCCTGTTGCGTCCGGTCAGGGTACAGGGGGAAGGTGCCGCCGCCGAAATCGCGGCGGCAATCGAAGATTTTAATCAGTTTACCGGACCGGACGTGCTGATTGTCGGCCGCGGCGGTGGCTCGCTGGAAGACTTGTGGGCTTTCAACGAAGAGGTTGTCGCCCGGGCCATAGCGGCTTCACAGGTGCCGGTTATTTCTGCGGTCGGCCATGAGGTCGATGTCACCATTTCCGATCTGGTTGCAGACGTTCGGGCTGCGACTCCCAGTGTGGCTGCCGAGATGGTCGCCAAGAGCCGTCTTGAGCTCGAAGCACATCTTGATCACCTGGCCATGCGTCTGCAGTCGCAACTGATGCAGCGGATTACTTTGGTTCGGCAACAGCTTGATAGCCTGCAAGGCCGACTCAGGTTTTCGGTTCGTGACTGGTCTTTCCAGAAAGAGGCCCTCGAAAACCTTTCCCACCAGTTGCAGAGGGCGATGCAGGGCGAACTGCGTCGTCATGCGGATCAGCTTGGTCAATATGCGGGTCGTTTGCAGGCGCTTTCTCCACTGAATCAGCTCGAGCGTGGCTATGTGATTGCCAGCCGTACCCGGGATGCGGCTGGGTTATCCCACGCCGAAGGGCTTGCCCTCGGCGAGGACTTGTGGCTGCGTTTTGTCGATGGACGGGTGCGTACAAAAGTGGTGGAGGTCGAATCGTGAAATTGTGTCGCGGTTTGATCGCCGCTTTGCTGTTTTTTCTGACCCAGGCATCCTGTTTTGCCGGAGAGTTGCTGCTTGCCCCCCAGGAAGTCATCAATGGCGGTGTTGCGGTTCTGCATTGGGTTGGGGCGTCGCCAGACTTTGCCGTGGTTCGTTTCGCCGATAAGGTGATTTACCTGTATCCGGACCGGGATGGTGCTGTCGCACTCCTGCCGGTGCCGCTTGATATGCCGCCCGGGAACTATCCTCTGCTGGCTGCCGTGGCCGACAAGCAGGGAGAAACAACGGCTGTCGAACTCGAGTTGCAGGTCCGGTATATGGAACGACCGCAGGAAAGCCTCACCTTGCCGGTGGAGATGGTTTCGCCCCGCGATCCCGAGGTCCTCTCCCGCATTGAGCGGGAAAGTCGTTTACTCAACCAGCTGTTTTCCGGTCAAAGTGAACGTCTTTGGGACACCTTCGTGAGACCTGTCGATGAGCCGATCAGCAGTGTTTTTGGCAAGCGACGGCTGCTGAATGGTCAGCCCCGGGCCCCGCATGGTGGCACCGATTTCCGCAGCCCTGCTGGAACCCACGTACGCGCCATGAGTTCGGGCCGTGTGGTGCTGTGCCGTGACCTCTTCTATGCGGGGAAAACGGTCGTTCTGGATCATGGCGAGGGACTTTTCTCTCTTTACGCCCATCTTTCCTCCTATACCGTTCGCGAGAGTCAATCTCTGTCGGTTGGTGATGTCGTCGGAAAGGTAGGCAGCACCGGGCGGTCGACCGGGCCTCATCTGCATCTCACCGTGCGCCTGCTCGGCGAGCGGATCGACCCGATTGATTTCCTGGAAACATTATCCTGGAAGCAAGACTCTTGACACTATTGTGCGAGCGTGGTGAGATAACAAGTTATAGTGTGGTATTGAAGCGTGTGAAAGGATGCTGAATGAGCGAACAACCGACTTTCGAACAAGCTCTCAAACAGTTGGAAGATGCCGTTGCACGGCTGGAACAGGGTTCGCTGCCGCTTGATGAGGCCCTGACCAGTTTCGAAGCTGGTGTGCAGAGTGCAAATCAGTGCCGTAAAATGCTTCAGCAGGTTGAGACACAGGTCGAAGTTCTGGTCAAACAGACTGAGGGAGGCTTTGCAACAGAAGCTTTTCCTGAAGATGACAGTTCGGAAGATTAAGTACCCATGGATTTGAACGTATATCTTCAGGAACGGATCGAACAGATCGATGCCGCCCTGGATCGGTGGCTGCCGTCGGCAGCTATTCTCCCGGGCCGTCTCCATCAGGCAATGCGCTATTCCGTGTTTGCCGGCGGCAAGCGCTTGCGGCCGATTTTGACGATTGCGGCCAGCGAGGCCGTGGGCGGCCACATCGGGCAGGTCCTGCACGCGGCCTGTGCCATGGAAATGATCCACACCTATTCCCTGGTGCATGATGATTTGCCGGCCATGGATGATGATAACTTCCGCAGGGGCCGGCCGACCAATCATCGCGAGTTTGACGAGGCAACCGCGATTCTGGCTGGAGACGCCCTGCTGACTGAAGCATTCAGACTGCTGATGGATTCGGAAGCCAATCAGGGCATTGATCCCTTGAGAACCATCAGGGTGGCAGAGACCATCGCACGCTGTGCCGGTTCCCGGGGGATGGTCGGAGGCCAGGTTGTCGACATGGAGTCGGAGGGTCGGGAGGTTGACTTCCCGATCTTGGAGTATATCCACACTCACAAGACCGGCGCCCTGATTCTCGCCTCCGTTCAGGTGGGTGGCTGGCTCTCTGGTGCAAGTGATGATCAAATGAACGCTTTGACCCGTTATGCCGAGTCTGCCGGCTTGGCTTTCCAGATTGCGGATGATATTCTTGACGTGGTGGGCGACCAGTCGGAGCTTGGCAAGGATGTCGGCAGTGACCAGGCACGCGGCAAGGTAACTTATCCGGCCCTGCTCGGCCTGAAAGAATCGAGAAAGAGGGCTGACGAACTGCATGCAAGGGCGATCGCTTCTCTCGAACTTTTTGGGGAAGCCGCCGATCCGTTGCGTGAACTGGCTCGACACATGATTGATCGAAACTCTTGATTGAAAAAAACAGGTTATATGAACAGCATTCTTAAGCAGAAAAATCCCATAGAGGCGCTCAAGACCCTTCCGCTGGAACAACTTCAGGATGTGGCCGATGAGATTCGCGATGCCATTATTGAAACCGTGTCCAAGAACGGCGGACATCTGGCCAGTTCCCTCGGTGTCGTCGAACTGACTGTCGCCCTGCATCGCGTCCTGGATTCGCCCCGTGACCGGATTATCTGGGATGTCGGCCACCAGGCCTATGCCCATAAGCTGCTGACTGGCCGATACGACCGCTTCGGTACGTTGCGGCAGTTGAACGGCATCAGTGGCTTTCCCAAGCGCAAGGAGAGTCCGCATGACAGTTTCGGGGTCGGTCACTCCAGTACCTCGATCTCGGCAGCGCTGGGCATAGCCGCCGCCAGGGATGCCTTGCACGAGAATGAAAAAATCGTTGCTGTCATCGGGGATGGTTCCCTGACTGGCGGCATCGCTTTCGAAGCACTCAACCAGGCGGGGCATCTGAAGAAGGACCTGATCGTCATTCTCAATGACAACGAGATGTCCATTTCGCCCAACGTCGGGGCGTTCTCTTCCTTTTTAAGCCGGCAGCTGACTTCCGATTTTTTCGTACGGATGAAGCGCGAGACGGAAAATTTTCTCGATCATGTGCCGAAGATCGGCAAGGATCTGCGACGGCTCGCCAAAAAGGTCGAGGAATCGGTCAAAACCTTCCTGACTCCGGGGATGCTGTTCGAGGCTTTCGATTTCGATTATATCGGCCCTATCAATGGCCATAAGCTCGAGGAACTGGTCCAGACACTTGAAAATGTCTCGCGCATGGATGGTCCGATCCTGATGCATGTTGTCACCACCAAGGGCAAGGGCTACGTTCCCGCTGAAACCAACCCGTCTGTCTTCCACGGTGTTGGCCCCTTCAACCCGGAAACCGGCGAAGTCCAGAAATCTGCGGGACCACTGAGCTACACGAGTGTCTTCGGCAAAACCCTGGTTGATATGGCGGAGAAAGACGACCGCATCGTTGCCATTACCGCCGCGATGCCTGACGGGACGGGATTGATCCCCTTTGCCGAGCGCTTTCCGGAGCGTTTTTACGATGTTGGCATCGCCGAACAGCACGCTGTCACTTTTGCCGCCGGTCTGGCTTCCCGCGGACTGCGCCCTGTTGTCGCGGTCTATTCCACATTCCTGCAGCGCGCTTACGATAGTGTGATCCATGATGTCTGCTTGCAGAACCTGCCGGTGACATTCGCTATTGATCGCTGTGGACTGGTCGGTGCGGATGGGCCGACCCATCACGGCACTTTCGATCTCTCCTTTTTGCGGCCGATTCCGAACCTGGTCTGCATGGTGCCGCGCGACGAGCAGGAACTGAGGCGTGCCATGGCGACCGGACTTTCTCATGATGGACCCTTTGCCTTCCGATACCCGCGTGGCAGCGGCCTTGGGCTCGATCTTGATCAGTCTGTAGAGCCGGTCGTTATCGGGCAGGGGGAGAAACTGCGTGATGGCAGCGACGCCGTGATCGCCGCTGTCGGCGTCGGCGTTCAGACCGCCCTGGAGGCCGCAGAGTTGCTTGCTGAAGAGGGTTTGTCGCTGTCCGTGCTGGACGCCCGTTTCGTCAAGCCGTTTGATGCGGAACTGCTCGTTGCCGAAGCCCAGCGCTGCGGCAAGGTGATTACCGTCGAGGAGAATGCCCTGATGGGCGGTTTCGGCAGTGCCGCGCTGGAAACCCTCAACGACTACGGTGTGCTGGTTCCGGTCTGCCGATTCGGTCTGCCTGACCATTTCGTCGAGCAGGGCACCCAGGCGGAATTGCGCGAGCGTCTCGGTCTCGATGCCAAAAGCCTGGCTGGCACAATCCGCGAATTTCTGGCCGGGGGGGCGGTGCAGTCTAAGGCGTGAGGTCGGGGGAACAATAGAAAAGGAATAGACGCATCATGGTATGGAGCCGTGGTGCGTTTTTTTATGCTGCGTGGCCATTGCCGTTGCGCCGTAGTTTGTGAATAATTCCTGATTTCTCCAGGGCCAGTGAGGCGTGATGCGCCAACTGGATCAGAAACTGCTTGTGGGCTTCCAGGAAAGGAGAGCCTGCAGGGTGGCCGAGCAGGGCAAGCATGCCGATTGTGCGGTTCCGGTGGTGGAGGGGGACGGCGATCAGTCCAGGATGAGCGAAAAGCTGGTGTTCTGCGGCTGAAATCCGCAGTTTTAATGGTGCCGTAAGTTCTGAGGGAGCCAACAGGGGTTTGCCCCGACGGGCCAGATCGAGCAACAGACCCTTAGGGAGTTGTTCCTGGTGAAGCCGGCAAAAGCTGGAGGCTGTGCCGCGGCAGATCTTGATGCCGAAATTCGTCTTGTCTGCCTTGGCTAAGGCCAGTAGCCCCTGACGGGCGCCGAGAGCTTCGATAGCCGAATCCACCAGACGATGCAGGATGTCGCCGACTTCCATTGCGCTGTTGATCCGTTCGATCGAGACGTTGAGTGCCTTGATCATGTCCAGGGCCTGCAACAGTGCCTGGTTCTTGTGTTCCAGTTCTTCCATAAGAGCACGGTTCTGGCGACGCAGAGCGATCTGCGCATAGGCGCGGTTGATGACGCTGAACAGGATTTCCGAAGTGTCGATCGGACGGACGATAAAATCAAAAGCGCCATGGCGCAGGGCCTGTAGCAGGTTGTAGGAGGTCGCGTTGTGCGTGACAAGGATGACTTCGGTTTCGGGATGCCGTCGCTTCACCTCCTGCAGCAGGTACATTCCACTGCGGGCGGGAAGTTCCGTTTCGGTGATGACCAGGTCTGATGCGTTCCCCTCCAGGATTTCAAGCGCCTGTTCGGTGTCGGACGCCTCGAGCAGCGAGTAGTCACGCTCGGCCAGTCGCTGCGTGATTTCTTTGCGACGGTTGGCGATGTCATCGACAACCAGTATGGATGGGGATGCGGTTTGCATGAGTTCTGCCTCCAGCCCTACCTCATGAAGCTGTTTCTGCTTGTTCCAGAAGACCCTCTTTCAACATCATAAAATGAAACAACAGTGTCAATATCCTATCATAGCAAATCCCTTGCACAAGTCTCCGACTGAGCAGAGACCAGGTCTGCAAAATGGGCAGCTTTTCTACGCAACTGTCTGTAATAATATCGAAAAGGCTATTTTGAAACAAGGTAAACCTCTGTGCTGCCTGTTGTTCTACATTCGGTAGGCCGTTTGTCAACCCCTAGGCCTTGTCTGGTTGACAATGCACCGGTGAGCTGGTAGTTTCATGCACCATGAAAGCAGATTGGTACAGCCTCCGAATGCGCGCAACATGCTGCGGCAGACACCTGTCTGGTGCTGAACGCATCAGTCGGGTAGAGGATATCCCGGCATTGACTGCCGCACTTACTGAACGAGCCATGTCGCACAGTGCGAGGATTCCTGATGAGGTGCATTGTACGGTTGAACGGTTGGATGCGTCAGAAATACTCCATGCAGAACTTCCCGATATTACGACCTGGGATGTTCCGGCCTGGCAGGCAGGCCGGGAGTTGGCAGGCAGGCTGCTTAAAAATGCCGGTGTGGCTGCACATGTTGTCAGCCGCAGCCTGGCCTGTCTGGCCGAAGGACCTGCCCCGGATGGCGGAGTGATGCGCGGTGCAATGGTTGTTGATCGGTTGAGTGGCGAGCGCCTCGAGCCGGACAACCGGCGAGGAGTGCGGGTCAGTCGCATGGACGTGGCGCCGGACGAGCGTGTTGCGCTCCGAAATTTGCTGGATAAGGTTGGACTGGGACACCATCGAGTGCTCGAAGCCTTGGTGCTGGCGGGCAAGGTCCTCAAGGCTCCGGGTATTGTCGCTGAATTGTGCTGGTCGGATGCACCTGATTACGTGACTGGTTATGTCGCAAGCCCGATCGAAGGTTACCAGCGCATCACCCGCCTGAAAGAAACCGGCGACCCGATGGGTGGACGAATCTTCTTCATCGACCGTCGAAACTGGGACCGGGACGAATTTATTGCATTTCTTGAGCAACGGGGCGTGCTGTTCCATGGCAAGCCCGGCATCAATCCAACGCGAACCTGGAGAGTCTGAAGTGGAACAATGGAAAAAAGAGCTTGCCGGGCTGGATGCAACCGGCATGCGGCGCAGTTTGAAGGTGGTCGAGGATGGCCAGGGCCCGCACGTCCAGATTGACGGACGGGATCTCCTTCTGCTCTGTTCGAACAATTATCTGGGGATTGCTGGTCATCCGGCCCTGGTTGAGGCCGCTGTCGCAGCAACCCGTAATTTCGGGGCGGGCTCGGGAGCCAGCCGTCTGATTTCTGGAACCCTCCGGTCACATGCAGATCTGGAGGAGCGCCTGGCCTGTTTCAAGGGAACAGAAGCGGCATTGCTGTTCAACAGTGGCTATGCAGCCAACACCGGTATCCTCCAGGGCCTGCTCGGTCCTGACGACCTGGTTTTCTCCGATGCACTGAACCATGCCTCGATTATCGACGGTTGCCGGCTCTCTCAGGCCAGGACTGTCGTTTATCCACATGCGGACCTGGCGGCTCTCGAAGAATTAATGGTAATGGAACGTCCACAACGCAAAGGGCGCTGGCTGATCGTCACTGACGGCGTGTTCAGTATGGACGGCGATCTGGCGCCGTTGGATGCATTATGCGATCTCAAGGAAGCCAATGACGCACTGCTGATGGTTGATGATGCCCATGGCACTGGTGTGCTCGGTATTCACGGCAGAGGGTCGGGGGAACTGCTCGGGTGTCTGGATAGAATCGACCTGCACATGGGGACTCTTGGCAAGGGGCTCGGTTGTGCAGGCGCTTACCTGGCCTCTTCCCGGGCGGCCATCGACACTTTGATTAACCGTAGCCGTCCCTTTATCTTTTCGACGAGTTTGCCCCCCGCCGTGCCGGCTTCGGCTATGGCGGCGCTGGACCTGGTTGAAAGCGAGGAGGGTGCCGTGCTGCGTCGAGACCTGGAGCGAAATCGGCAATTGTTTACTGAGAGACTCACAGTCGGTGGACTTGATTTGCTGGGCAGTTGTACGCAGATCGTGCCGGTATTGACACGTGAACCCCAGGCAACCATGGCGATGAGCCAGAAGCTGTTCGAACAGGGGGTCTTTGTGCAGGGCATCCGTCCGCCAACGGTCCCCGAAGGAGCCTGCCGCCTGCGGGCGACCGTCATGGCGACTCACACACCCGAAGAATTGCTTCAGGCCGCCAACCTGATCCGGGACGTCGTCCGCGAGTCAGCGGTATGAAATCCGCATACTTCAAGCTGGCCGACGGCAGGCAACTCGCCTGGCGGGAGACCGGAGAAGGCCCTGCTGTGGTCCTGATCCATGGCTGGACTATGTCCGGTGCGGTGTTTACCGAGATCGCCGAGCATTTGAGTCGTGATCACCGGGTGTTAATGCCGGACTTGCCGGGCCATGGGGCATCATCGCCGTCGGACAACTATTCACTTAAACAAATGGGGTCTGATCTCGCCGCCTGGCTGGGTGACATAGCGCCTTCGCCCCGCTTGGCTTGCGGCTGGTCGCTAGGGGGTATGGTCGCCATGGAGATGGTTGCTGGCAGCGGGGTTCAGTTGGATGGTTTGGTTCTCATGGCAACCACTCCGCGTTTTACTCAGGCGGATGACTGGGATTTCGGCCTGCCTGCAACTGAAGTGAAACTGCTGGGCCGAAATCTGCAACGAAACTTTCAACAGACACTTGGCCATTTTTTTAAGCGGATGTTTGTCGGTGAAACCATGGCAACCGAACGGCTGAGGACCATACGAGGGTTTGCCATATACCAGGAAAAAGTTCCGGATCAAGCTGCGGCGCGAGAGACGCTGCAGATTTTTTCCAATCAGGACCAGCGCCACCTTCTGGGCAGGATCTCATGCCCCGTGATGGTTCTGCATGGGACCGGGGATCAGATTGCTCCCGTTGGTGCCGGCCGTTTTCTGGCGGCCTCGATTCCAGGAGCCCGTTTAAAGGAGTATCCGGAAACGGGGCATGCGCCGTTTCTGAGTCGACCCGATGCAGTCGCAGATGACATAAGGGAGTTTGTAAGATGGGACCGGTAAAAGCCATTGACGCGCGCAGAATGCGCAGTAATTTTTCCGGTCATGCCGGTGAGTATGACCAGTATGCTGCTGTGCAGAAGCGCGTCATTGCCCAATTGCAGATTCAGCTTGAAAAGATCGCCATAGCTGACGGGCCGGTGCTGGATATCGGGACCGGTACCGGTGCTCTGGCCGAAGCGTTCGGAAGCTGTCATCCCAATTATCCGATTACCGTTATGGACATCGCACACGGCATGACCCGACAGGCTAACCAACGACTGGACGGAGTTGTCGCCTGTGATGGAGATGCTCGTTCATTACCCTTCAGGGACGCTGTGTTCGAGACGGTGATTTCCAGTTCGGTTTACCAGTGGGTTGCCCAGCTTCCCGCGGCTTTTTGCGAGGTTAGTAGAACTCTGAAGGAGGGTGGCTTGTTTGCCGTTGCACTGTTCGGTGAACAGACCTTGTGCGAATTGAAGGAGTCCCACAGGCAGGCTGTCGTGGTATGCAACGGGGCACAGAGATCGCATGTGCAGAACTTCCCAGGCAAGGACGAAGTATGCACTGCACTGCAGGCAGCTGGATTGCATTGTCTGGCGATCGATGCCTACCCTGAGGTCGATTTTCATGAAGACGTCCCGGCTCTGCTTCGCCAGTTGAAGCAGATTGGTGCGAGCAACGCGTCCAAAGATCGCCCTCGCGGGCTCTCATCGAGAAGGGTCATGCAGAAAATGATGTCGTTCTATGAAGAGGGTTACAGGTGTGGCAAGGGTTTGCCAGCGACCTACGAAGTGATCCTGGCTATCGCCAGGAAAAAATAGAAAAGGGACGGAAAAAGAATTCCGTCCCCAATATGCTTTTGTTTTCCTCCGGTTTGTTTTACGGCCTTTTCACCGGGTTTGTCGGGTCGAGAGTCATCACTCCTTCGAGAAGAGAACCGACGATTTTCTGAGCTTCCTCCGAAACGACGCGATAGAAGACTTCCACGCCTTCCCTCTGCCCGGTGATGATCCCTTTGTTCTTAAGCAGGGCGAGATGCTGGGAAACCGTTGCTTGGGGAAGGCCAAGGCATTCCCAGATTTTCTTGACGTTGCAACTCTGTGACATCAGTCCGGCAACGATCTTGAGGCGGACGGGATGCCCGAGGACCTTGAGGATTTCCGCTTCACGATCAAAATTCAGGGACTTGTCAAATTCCATGTCGGTCATAGGTCACCCTCTTGGTAAGAACTTAAATATATAAATATCTTATATTGTAGACTTTTAATTCATAATGCCTGCATGTGTCAAGCAAATCATGAAAAATGAGCATTTTTCAGGAAAATCTCGACACCTTCCATAGGTCATACTAAAATGCGCATTTAGTCTTTTGTGGTTCTTGATTAATCAGATTGGCTTGCTACGATGTTATTTGCCTTGATCCTTACCTTTGCCGGTCTGCTGCTGCTTTATTATGGAGCGGAATACCTGGTCACCGGCAGTTCCCGCCTGGCACTTTCTTTCGGCATCCGGCCCCTAGTGGTCGGATTGACCGTGGTCGCCTTTGCTACCAGTATGCCGGAACTGATGGTTTCACTGTTTGCGGCTGTCAAGGGTTCGGCATCGATGGCCGCCGGCAATATTGTTGGCTCCAATATTGCGAATGTCGCTCTTATCCTCGGGGCAGCTGCCCTGGTCGCCCCCCTGGCTGTCGCCCGGACAACCCTTGTAAAAGAAATTCCAATGATGGTCGTCGCATCAATTGCGGCGTATCTGATGGCCTGGGATGGGCAACTCGGTTTCGTGAACGGCTTGGCCCTTTTCCTGAGCCTCATCGGATTTCTCGCCTACTGTATCGCTACGGCTCGCCAACCGGCAGGCCTGGAAAACGGCAATTCCGTGCAGCAGGTGGTTGCCGAAGAAACCACGCATCGCGGTCGCAACGCTTTTCTGGTTCTGATCGGCATGATTGGGTTGGGGGTTGGCGCCGAATTGATGGTGCGCGGTGCAGTGATGATTGCAACCCGCCTCGGCGTTTCAGAGTTGATTATCGGCCTGTCTATTGTCGCCTTGGGAACCAGCTTGCCTGAACTTGCCGCTTCGATGATGAGCGCTTCGAAGGGGCAGATGGATATGAGTGTCGGCAATGTGATCGGCAGCAATATTTTTAATGTTCTGTTTGTGCTCGGCATCTGTCCGATGATCCGTCCCCTTGACATCGAGCCAAGGCTTTTACATCTGGATTTTCCGATCATGCTTGGTTTTTTCCTGTTGCTCATTCTTCTCCTGACCCTGCTGCAGCCGCGTCTTTATCTTGGCCGCTGGCGAGGAGCAGTCCTGCTGGGAGGCTACGCCCTTTTTACCATCAGTCTTTTCATCACGGGGTGATCGGGGATGTCATGAACTCGCTGCGGTCCGTTAAGTCCGACAGGCTCTTGGGCGATACAATGCGTTTCCTTACTTTTTTTAGTCTTTTTCTGCTGTTCCTTTCCGTCTGGCCGGTTCGGGCCGCGCAAGACGGTGGTTTTTCGTCTGTGTGCCGGCACTCCCTTTCTGAAGAACACCATACGTACGATCTTGACTTCCTCTTTTTTAAGCAGCTTGCTGAAGGGGAATTACAGTTAACCGCAACGCAGCAGCCGAATGTCCTGCGGGCAGAATTGGTAGGTCGTACCCGCGGCGTTGCCGCCTGGTTGACCGGAGACCGGACGCAGCGTTATGTTTCTTTCATGGAAAGACAGGCTGATGGTTCACTGCGTAGTCTGACCCACGAATCGCAGGTTACCAAGCGTAGATTTGGTCGTTGGAAAAATAGTCGCAAACGCTACCGGTTTGATTACGTACAACGGAAAGTTTTCCAGGAAAAGGCAAAAGATGGCACTTTCTGCCCGGCGAAAGAATTTGATCTCCCTGCCGGCCAACATCCGGTCGACATCCTGACCGGATTTTATAACCTGCGTTCCGGTTGCTACGGAGAGATGACTCCTGGCAGGCGCCTCGAGATTCCCACATTCAGTAGCAAGGGGTTTTCGATAATTGATGTCGAGGTCCTGACACCTGCGCAACGGCAAAAAAAATCTTTTTTCCCTGCGGGAGGGGTCTTGTTGAAAGTGACCCTGGATCCGGAGGTATTCGAGACCACTGATGGAGGTATGTATATCTGGTTCGACGATGTAGGGCAGCCTGCCCGTGGAATCGTTGAAAATGTCATAGGCCTGGGCGATGTCCGGGGCTATCTGAGGAAAGAAGTCAGCCCATGAAAAACGAGATTGTCTATGTCATAGGACACCGGAATCCGGATACCGATTCCATCTGCAGTGCTATTGCTTATGCCGATTTGTGCCGACGGTTGGGTGACCAGCGGGTGCGACCTGCCAGGGCCGGCAATCTCAATCGCCAGACCGAGTTTGTCCTCGAGGCCTTCAACCAGGAGCCACCTGAACTGGTGGCGGATGTCTTCCCGAGGGTTCGTGACGTGGTTGGCGGGAAACCGGCCACTATTTCTGGAAACGCCCCACTAGCTGATGCGATGCAGATGATGCGCCGCCGGGATATCAGGATGCTGCCTGTGGTTGATGACGAAGACCGGCCTGCCGGCGCCCTGATCCTGAAGCGTTTGTCGGAGCATATCTTCCTGCCTGAAGAGGGGAAGCGCATCCGTCAGGTGCTGACCTCACCAGCGTCCATCCAGTCTTGTCTGAAAGCGGAGGCTCTGCATTTGGAAGATGCCGGTCGGGTGGAGATGCTTGACCTTTTCATCGGTGCCATGGCGTCGCAGACATTCGCTCAGATTCTTCAGGAAGCTGATCCGCGTACTGCGGTGGTTTTGACCGGCGACCGAGAGAAGGTCCAGAGCATTGCCCTGGAAATGGGGGTCCGCCTGCTGATCGTAACCGGGGGCCTCCCTGTCTCCGTAGACTTGTGCAATGCTGCCAAAGCGAGGGGGGTCTGCGTGCTGAGCAGCCCCTTCGATACGGCAACCAGTGCCTTGCTGACCCGTCTCTCCACTCCGGTGAAATATCTGGTTGACACCGATATCCCCCAGGTTGTTCCGGAAGACCGCCTGGAACAGCTGAGCGGGGTCCTCTCTCGGGGAGGGGTGCCTGGAGCTGTGGTGCTGGATAGCGATGGCCGAGTCTGCGGCGTTGCAACCAAGACCAACCTTCTGCGCCCGTCAGCGATCAAATTAATTCTGGTTGATCACAACGAGTTGTCGCAGGCCGTTCCCGGTGCCGGCCAGGTAGAAATCCTCGAAGTCATCGATCACCATCGTCTCGGCAATTTTCACACTGAAACGCCGATCAGGTTCATCAATCAGCCTCTCGGAAGTACTTGTTCAATCGTTGCGACCCTCTATCAGCAGGCCGGCCTGGAGCCGGATCGCAAGATGGCGGGGTTAATGCTGGCCGGTCTGCTTTCAGATACAGTTCTAATGAAATCACCCACAACCACGGCCACAGACAGGGAACTGGTCAACTGGTTGTCGCAGTTGGCTGATCTGGATGCAGGCGATTTCGGTCAGAAGATGTTTTTGTCGGGAAGCGCCCTTGCCGAGTACCCTTCGACGGAGGCATTGCTCCTTGCCGATTTCAAGGAGTATGAGGCAGGTCGTCACAATTTCGGAATCGGGCAGGTCGAAGTGGTTTCCTTTGGAGAATTTCATGATCAGTTCGACGACCTAAAACAGGGGCTTTCTGAGCTGCGTCAGGCGCGCCAACTCGATTTTGCCGGGTTGCTGGTCAGCGATATTGTCGAGCAGACCAGTCAACTGCTGGTGCAGGGGGAGGCTGTCCTGGTTGATGCGATCGGTTACCCCCGGCTCAAAACAAACCTGTTCGAGTTAAAGGGCGTGCTTTCAAGAAAGAAGCAGCTCGTCCCTCATTTGCTCAGGGCCTTCAGAGAATTGTCGGTTGAATAGACAAAAAAAGACCCCGCGTAAGGAGGGGGGGGATACGCGGGGTCCAAAGACTCTTCGGTTTGCAGGTATCACGAAGAGCTTAGTTAGACTTATAACAAAGACATTGCCGGTGCGCAAGTGAAATTTTTGAGAAATTTTTGAGAAATTTTACCCACTCGGCCGGTCGGTCAAATAGAGTTATCATAACAGGGAAAAGGGCACCATCACTGGCACCCTTTTCCCCGAGCATGTTTGTTGATTATTTTTTGTGGCAGTCGTTACACTTGGTCGGCCCACCCATCTCCTTATGGCAGGTCTTGCAGGCGTCTTTGTGTGCAGAAGCCTTGTCGATCACGATTTTGGCAGGCTCTCCCTCGTGGCACTTGGCGCAGTCTCCGACTACTTCACTGTGAGCCTTGTGGTTGAAGGTGACGTTGCCCTTCTTAGCTTCGTACACCACGGTGTCTACGGCGATGGCGACGCCGACGCTGGCGAATGTGATCAGCATCATCAAGATAATCATTTTTTTCATGGCTTTCCTCCTGAGTTTGAGGTTTTTTATTGGCCGGTTGGCCGGAAACTGTTTTGTGTCACTTATAACTAAAATGGACGTACAAAACATCAGACATCGGGGGATATACCGCTAGATGTCGGGTTGAAATTCCGTAATTACAGCTAGTTGAGACGCATGATGTCTGGTCTGAAAACTGTTCTTTTTTTCAGGTTTACAGGGCAGAGCCCCGACTGATAAAATCAGCGAATGGGTATCGAACCGACGGAAAATCATACTTCGACTGTTTGTCTGGATGGCAGCAAGGTCAAGCGCCAACGTGAAATTAATGGCTTGACTCAACTGTATATCAGCAAGGTTGTCGGGGTTACGACCGATACGATCTCTCGTTGGGAGAATAATCGGTATCCGACGATACGTCGTGAAAATGCGCTCAATCTTGCAGAAGCTCTTGAAGTTCCCCTCGATCAAATTCTTCGGAAGTTACCGGAAGAGGAGCTTGCTCCGGAACCCCATCGCACTAGGGTCTTGCCTCTGACTGTTGCGGGAAGTGTTCTGCTGCTGATTGTGATGATTGCAGTCTGGTCTTTCCTGTCTCGCCAGGTTCCTGTTGCTGTCAATGTCGTCGCCGAGCGGATTCTGCCAGATTTTGCCGCACCGGCAACGGCAATCCCCGTACAGGTGAAGCTGACTCATAATGGCGACGCGCAGGGCTTTATCCTCAGGGAGAATTTCCCACAAGGTTGGCAGCTTCTGGAAGCGTATCCTCCACCCTCCAGTTTGGATAATGTCCATGGCGTTGCACGCTGGATCGTCAAGGCCGGTGACCAGGTAGAGAGGATTGTCTACCTGGTACAGGTTGATGCCTCTGCTTCTCAAGATGGTCCGGCAGCCTTTCGGGGCGAAATCATTGCTGGCACGGGTGATAACCAGATGTCGACTCTGATCCTGGGAGAGACCGGTTTGAAGGTCGCTTCCGTGCACTGGGCAGATTCCGATGGAGACGGCCGCATTGATGATTTGGAAATGCTGGACACTTCTTATACTGTTGATGAAATGACCGGAGTTCACCTCGATTGGGATTACCTGGAGAGCCTCTGGGATGCGGATGGTTATCGTTGGAACGATCAGCAGAAAAGATTCGTGCCGCAGCATGTCGAAGAAAAGTCCCCCTAATTAGTTTCTATCCGGAAACTAATTTGTGTCGCGTTCTGTTTCTCAACCCCACTGCTATTTTCAGTTCTCTCTGTCGGTGCATTAGCACAGCCACAAGTGCTTGAACGTGATGCTGTTTTTACTAATTGCCACGTTTTTGTTCTCTTGGTTAAGGTAGAATCACAGACAATCTCCCTAACGCATAAGCTCTCATAGTTTAACGCCATGGATTGACTTCCCGTGGCGTTTTTTTGTTGTCCAGTTTTTAGGCGTTTTAGCGTATATTCTTAATATTTATTTAATATAAGATTAATGTAAATATATTCAACTATAAGCAGGTATTGTGACCGGTTTTTATATTTATTATCTTGACAGGGTAGCCGTAGTTTAGTAGAAAGTACGAAATTTTCCACTCAATGAAATTTTGACTATCCCGATAAAGCCGGATCTTTTTGACAAAGGTTTGGAAAACCAGGGGTCTCCTTTGAACTATGATCCGTAGATTTCACGGGTCAAGATTTTTAGGACAACCGGGCTGCCGAAGGATTTTGTTCTTGCGGCAGCCTTTTTTGTTTGATTTCCGGGTGGGGGCCAAAATCGGTGATTGATGCTTATGAATCTGCATGTACTCACTAAAGAACGATTGAACTTTCTGATTGTTGATCCGTCGGAGTCAATCTGTCAGCTACTGGAGGCGATGCTTACTCCGGTGAAAAGCAATTTGGTTTTTGCCGGGAATGCTGATGACGGACTGGTGCAAGCACAGTCTTTCTGGCCGGATGTAATCATTGCTGACTATTCGCTTGACGGGTCCGGTGCTGTACTTTGCGAGCGTGTGAGACGTGATCCGATGCTGTGCCGGACGCCATTTATTCTGATGACTGCATTTACCAATCAGATCAGCCCGGCAAAATACCTCAAATCCGGTTGTGATGAGATTGTTTACAAACCATTCAAATGCATGGAAATGTATAAGGCCATCCGTTCAGCCATCCAGCATACGGCTGTGGAAGGGAGAGGAACCATGATCCCCGTTCTCTATAAAACGGGTCAGTGCGACCATGTCAGCCCCAAACATCTCGACAAGATGATCAGGGAGGAAGAAATTGCCTGTTTCCGGCGCAGCGACGGTGTTGTGATGATTGGCCGTGATCCGGTGCGGACCGGCAAACCATCCAATTTCAACGGCCCCGAACGGCGTTGGGCTGCCGCCTGATCAAACTCCGGACAGATTTTAGAGTCAGATCTCTTGTAAAAGCAGGCCGCCTCCGGTATCGGGAGCGGCCTGCTTTATTTGTGATATGAGATCGGTTGTTAGAGGGGTTTAGGGCAGCAGAGATATTTTTTGTCATGCACCTTGACGCCGCAGTTTGTGCAGACAAACTTTGGATCATTGCACAGTTTATCAATCTCCGGATTCATCTCCGTGCACCTGAGTTGGCACATATGCAGTTCACAGTGCTCTTCGGGGTTTTGACAATCGTTTTCAGACATTGTTCACCTCCTTGTGTTTTTCCCAATGTTAACGCATGTTCTCTGGTAGTCAACCGGTATTCTCAAGGAATGTGAGATAGTCGCTCCTGTCAGAGGCCCTCAAGAAAGTCTCTGACCAGGGCAAAGTAATGTGGACCATTGGTAAACATGATGTCGTTGTGACTGCCCTGCGGAAAGATGTGCAAATGGCTTGGCCCGCTGCACCAACTGGCAAGGCGTTCGGCGTGACTGGCATCAATCAGTCCATCGTGCCGTGTATGCAGGATCAGTGTCGGTTTCTGAAACGCTTTAAGATAGCCGCGAATGTTAAGGATATCTTCAACGGCCTGCACCAACCCTTCGCGGGTTGTCCCGATTTCGCGCGGATGGATGCGCAACAACAGTCGTTCGAGTGGATCGGCGATGGCGCTTTCAAGGATCAACCCGGCAACATCGGGAAACAGTCCGACAGCTTTCAAAGCAAACAGAGAACCGACCGAGCGACCAAACAGAATGATGTCTTCCGGGGCGCGACCGAGTGCATCAATGATGGCAGGCACATCTTCCAGCATCTGTCCCAGCAGGGGTTGTCCGGTTGAGTTGCCATAGCCGCGAAACTCTGCCAGTAGACAGTTGCAGCCCATTTTGCCGATCAATTGCGGAAATCCGTCGAGATAGTCGGCAACAACCTCGCCATTGCCATGGAAATGCACCAGGGTTTTGGCTTTGGCGGAAATCTCGTGATAGGAGCAGGCCAGGCGCACACCGTCGCGTTCAATCCAGAACGGAACGGCAACAGGATCTGATCTTGGAAAAAAATAGCGCTGTGCGATAACCGGATGGTTGAGAAGCGACTGACTGGTCATTTGTCTCCCCAGATTTTTTTCAGGAACTGGTCCCTGCCGGAGTTATAGCGGTAAAATTTATAGCGTACCGGGTTCTTCTGATAATAGTCCTGGTGGTATTCCTCGGCAGGATAAAAATCCGATGCAGGCGTGATCTCCACCACGAGCTGTGAGGCAAAAACCCCCGAAGCTGTCAGTGTGTCGCGCGATTCCTCGGCCAGATGTTTTTGCTCTTCATTATGGTAGAAAATGCCCGGTCGGTACTGGGTTCCCCGATCGACGAATTGACCGTCGGCATCGGCTGGATTGATGTTCCTCCAGAAAACCTCCAGAAGCTCTGCATAGCTGGTTTTTGAAGGGTCAAAATGGACCTGGAGTGCCTCGGTGTGCCCGGTGATGCCGGCTGACACCTCCTGATAGGTTGGATTCAGTTTATGGCCGCCTGTGTAACCGGAAATAGTCGCCGTGACACCCTCAAGCTTGTCAAATGGTGGTTCCATGCACCAGAAGCAGCCTCCGGCAAAAGTTGCTTTCCCTGTTGCGCTGGCTTGCGTGCCGATCATGTCGTCTCCTCCAAAAGCCCCGGACAAAGGTGGAGCCAAGGTCGCTATCCAGAGGCCAATAAAAAGGAAAATGAAACGGTTCATTGTTTTACCTCCTTCCATTTGACACCATGATAACACCCATTGTAGATACGTGCAGGATCTGTCGGGAGGAAGGGCTCGTCTGTTGCATCGACTGCGACAGGCTCCTAACTGATCTTCAGAACCGCAGCTCCCTGGACCTTGCCGTTGCGCAGATCTTCCAAGGCCTGGTTTGCCTCTTCGAGTTCGTAGAGCTGGACTTCGGTACGAACGGGTACGCGAGGTGCCAGCTGCAGGAATTCGAGACCGTCCTGACGGGTCAGATTGGCAACCGATTTGATGGATCGCTCTTCCCATAATAGCTGGTAGGGGAAGGCCGGAATGTCGCTCATATGGATACCGGCACAAACGACTATCCCGCCTCTGTCTACCGCTTCGAGGGCCGCCGGCACCAGATGCCCCTCCGGAGCGAAAATAATGGCGGCATCGAGGGGCGCGGGCGGATGTTGATCGGACCCTCCGGCCCAGGTCGCCCCCAATCTCATGGCAAAGGCCTGACCTTCAGTGTCGCCCGGACGGGTAAAGGCATAAACATCTCTTTGTTCGTACTTGGCAACCTGAATGATGATATGCGCCGCAGCGCCGAACCCATATAAACCCAGGCGTTGAGCCGAGCCTGTCATGCGCAGGGAACGATAGCCAATCAGCCCGGCGCAAAGCAGGGGAGCCGCCTGGACATCAGGATAGTCGTCCGGCAGGGGGAAGCAGTAGCGTGCATCGGCGACCGTATATTCTGCAAAGCCGCCATCAATCTGATATCCGGTGAACCCCGGGGCCAGACAGAGATTCTCCTGGCCGGAAGTACAAAATCTGCACGTATTGCAGGTTCGCCCCAGCCAAGGAACACCCACTCTTTGTCCGCGGGAGAGGTTTTCTGCTCCCTGGCCCAGTTCGATAATTTCACCGACAATTTCATGGCCCAGAATGAGGGGCAGCTTGGGCTCTTTCAGATCCCTGTCGATGACGTGCAGGTCTGTTCGACAGACGGCACAAGCTGAAACCCGGATGAGTACTTGTCCTGGTCCCGGTTCGGGAATCGGGACATCTTGGCAACTCAAAGGTTCGCCGATTTTTTCCAGCAGCATGGCGCGCATATGTATGCTCTTTCTACAGTTGATGCAGCAATGAATGATATGAACCTCGGATCCCGTCGAGTACTCACTAATACTGAATTATATCAGGATCATTTCCAAAATAAATACTGGATCCGTCGATTACTCACAGGTTCAAATTAAACTGATGGTGAAATGATGTGTCAGGGATATTCAAACAAGGAAAAAAGCTTTGACAAGATTTCATGAAATTCATTAGGATAGGGCACTTCATTTCCCGAGGATTTTCTCCCAATGGACCGTGTTCTCAATCTGCTCGCCGACGATATCCAACTCGTCGAGGCCCAGTTCCGCAAAGATCTGGATTCGCGTGTACCGCTAATCCGCAAGGTCGGCGAATATGTCCTTTCCAGCGGAGGCAAGCGTATTCGCCCGATGCTTCTGCTGCTCAGCGCCCGCCTGGTTGGTTACACTGGTGATGCCCACGTCGGTCTGGCCAGTGTCGTCGAATTCATCCATACAGCTACTCTGCTGCATGATGACGTCGTTGACAGCGCTGTTTTGCGGCGCGGCCAGGACTCCGCCAACGCGATCTGGGGCAACGAAGCCAGTGTGCTGGTCGGCGACTTTCTGTTCGCAAAATCTTTTTCGATCATGGTCCGCGGCGGTAACCTCGATATTTTGCGCGCCCTGTCGGATGCAACCACCCAGATGGCGGAAGGGGAGGTTCTGCAACTGATAAGTACCTGTGATCTCGATCTTGACGAAGAGCATTATATCGAAGTTGTCCGCAATAAAACGGCGGTACTGCTTGCCGCAGCATGTCGATCCGGCGCCATTCTTGGAGACTGCCCCAAAGAACAGGAAGATGCCCTTGCCGCTTATGGCATGGACCTCGGCATTGCTTTTCAGTTTATGGATGATGCCCTCGACTACGTGGCCGACCAGGAAGAGTTCGGCAAGGCGCAGGGCCATGACCTGCTCGAGGGCAAGGTGACGCTGCCCCTGATTCATGCCCTGCGACAGTGCACTGCCGATGAAAGGCAGCGGGCCGAAGTGATTGTTGATCAGGACGAACTGCCGCAGGAAGACCTCGATTATGTGATTAAACTGATCGATACTTACGATGGCATCCTCTATACGCGGGAACGCGCTGGTATCTTTATCGACCAGGCGAAGGCCCGGCTCAACGTTTTTGCTGAAGGACCGATCAAGGAGGCTCTCTGCATCCTTGCCGACTACGTGGTCAGTCGCGCAAAATAATTGACTGCTCTGTTACCTTCCGAATGCCAGCGCCTGAGCCCGCACCATGTTGCGATTTCAGGCGCTGTTTTTTGTCCAATGCTCTTCAGTAACTCATTGATCGACTGCTTCATTCGGGGTTCTGATTTCCCGGTGTCCCTGATATACTTACGAGATGTTCCGTCTTTCCTACCATAAAAAGGTTCTCTATTCTTTTTGTGTCCTGTCGCTGGTTCCTCTGGTCCTGATGGCGATTTTTTCCGCCCTGAATCTCAGGACTGTCGAAGGAGTACTGCGCAGCAGTGCGATTGATGCCCTGGACCAGCAGGCGGCCGAGATGCTCGAACTTCGGGCGGTTATGGTGGCCAACGAGGTCAGAACTTTCCTGCGCAGTGCAGAAGACCACCTGGCCGCTTTCGCGCAGTTGGAGCCCACCTCTGAAAACTATCTCCATTTCAGTCGTACGAACCGCCGGCAGATCTGGGTACGAGCCGGCACCAACGAGGAATCGTGGGAAGATCGCCTGGTAATCCCACTTTACAGCGAGTTGACTTTCGTTGGCGCCGATGGTTTCGAACGGGTGCGGATTCAGGGTGACCAGGTGCTTAATGAACTGCGCGACGTGTCAAATCCTGCGAATACGACCTATCTCACTGAAACCTACTTTGCTTCTGCCCGGGATCTTCCTCCAGGACGCATCTATGTTTCGCACGTGACCGGATGGCATGTGAACAAGATGGAACAGTTGCAGGGTGCGGCAACGCCCGAGGAGGCTGTCGAGGGGCAAAAATACAAGGGGGTTATCCGCTTTGCCAGGCCGGTTCATGCTGAGGACGGACATCTGAAAGGCGTCGCTGTCCTCTCCCTGGATCATCGCCACCTGATGGAGTTCACCCAACATATCAGCCCCACGGAGGAGCGGTTCGTTGTTTTCCCCTCCTACCAGAGCGGCAATTACGCGTTCATGTTTGACAACGAGGGCTGGATCATTACCCACCCGAAGCTCTGGGATATCCGTGGTTTGGACCGTGATGGCCACTTGGTTCCGCCTTTCACGGAACACTCATCACCCGATGCGATCGCTCGAGGGATTATCCCCTACAACTTGGGACAGGCGGCTTTTATTCATCCCAACTATCCATTTGCCCATCAAGCGGTTCTCGGTGGACGTTCGGGTGTGGTCGATGTGACCAATGTCGGTGGATCGCGCAAAATTATGGCTTATGCTCCGATTTTCTATGACCCGGGTCTCTATGCCGAAAGTGGTGTCTTCGGCGGGGTGACGATCGGTGCCGAGGTGCGCCAGTTCCACAAGACCGCCGAGCAAGCTTCGGCCCGCATCAACAAGCTTTTTGCCGGTTTCCTGGGCAGCGCCTGGATTTTGATCGGCCTGACTGCGGTGCTTGTCGCTTTTGCGGCCTACAAGCTTTCGCGCAGCGTGACCAATCCTCTTTCAAGTCTTATCTCGACTACCCGGGAAATGGCGCGCGGCAACCTGGAGACCAGGGTCGATATCAAGAGCCCCGCAGAGGTGGCTGATCTTGCCACCGCGTTCAATCGCATGGCCAGTCAGTTGCGTGAGCGGCAAAGCCGGCTGCTCAAAACCCTGTCTCAACTGCGCAACTCGCGCCATGAAATTCTGCGTGAGCGAAACCTGACGATGACGATCGTCGAAAGCGTCGATACAGGTATCCTGACGCTGGATATCGAGAACCGGGTCACGTCATTTAATAGTGCGGCAGAACATATCCTGGGGTTGCGTGAGATGCCGCTCAAAACTGCCCTGTCTGATGTATTGAAGGATTGGCCTGAATTGAAAGAGGTTCTGGAGAATGTACCGTTCCAATCCAAATGGGGGGAGTATGTGTCCATGGAGCGAAAGGGCAATGCCCTGACCTTCCTCCTGACTCTCTATCCCTTGACCACCGGGACGGATGCTGGCCGGATTCTGACCGTGGAAGACCTGACGGAACGGGTCAACCTCCGCCAGCAGATGGCGCGTTTCGAACGCCTTGCATCTTTGGGAAGGCTGTCTGCCGGAATAGCCCATGAAGTCAGGAACCCGTTAACCGGTATCAGTTTGCTGCTCGACGAACTGCATGACCGCCTGCTCGCCAATCCTGGTGACCAGCTTCTGATCCAGAAAGCCCTGCAGGAAATTGAGCGACTGGAAGGGCTGGTCAGTGAACTCCTGCATTTCTCATCGTTGCCTGTGACGCGTCGTTCCAAAGGGGACATCGCCAAGGTTCTGAACGATACGCTTTTCCTAGTCAAAAAACAGTGCGAGCGACAGAATGTGGAACTGCTGATCGACCTTCCTGAGGGGTTGCCGCACCTGAGTGTGGATGCCGACCAACTCAAGCAGGCGTTTCTTAACCTGCTGACCAATGCCCTGGATGCCATGCCCGGCGGAGGACGTCTCTCCGTTTCCATCCGTGCCGGTGATGAGAACCTTTGCATCTCCTTTGCCGATACCGGTGAAGGGATTGTCGCCGAAAAAACCGCTCTGATTTTCGAACCTTTTTATACCACCAAAGGGGAGGGGACCGGGCTGGGTCTTTCTATCACGCATACGATCATCGCCAATCATGGTGGGCATATTGAAGTCAAAAGCCGCCCCGGTGAGGGTACGACTTTTGAGATATGTCTGCCTTTTGATGGCCGAAAATCGCCTCAAATGTGAGTTTTGTGTTTGTGATAGTAGGCTTCCGGGAGAAATCTGGCCAAAATCCACCATTTTTTTGTTGTCATCATGCAGGATATCCCGTTAGAATGCACCAACCTATCTAGGAGGCTGTCGAACTATTCATGAGTCAATCTCCTGGGTGATGAAAGGCTGGGGTCTGCTATGGAAAGAATTCTGGTTGTCGATGACGAGGCATTTATCCGGGAAAACCTGGAACGGATCCTCGAAGAAGACGGTTATCGACCATACTCAACGGCCAGCGGCGACGAGGCTGTCCGTGAGGTCAGTGAAGAAGAAATCGACCTAGTGCTGCTTGACCTGAATCTGGGCAACAAGAGCGGCCTGGATGTTCTGCGTGCCATGCGGGAGGTTGATCCCGAGGTTCTGGTGATTATTATTACCGGCTACGGTACGGTGGAGAGTGCCGTCGAAGCCCTGAAACTTGGGGCATACGATTACATCAAGAAGCCTTTCAAGGCGGATGCGATCCGATTGATTGTCCGCCTCGCCCTGGAGACCCAGAATCTCAGGCGTGAGGTCAGGCAGCTACGCCGCAGCAATCCCATGCGCGACCTGCCGGATGATTCAGTTATGGTCGGGTCAAGCCCGCAACTGATGCAGGTCTATCGGCAGATCAGGGAGGTTGCCAAGCATGAGACGGCGACCGTCCTGGTAACCGGCGAATCCGGGACCGGCAAGGAACTTGTGGCACGCGCCGTACACCATCTCTCCCCGCGCGAGGGAAAACCTTTCATCGAGATCAATTGCGGATCCCTGCCTTTCAACCTGCTTGAAACAGAATTGTTTGGTCATGAGCGCGGTGCATTCACGGATGCCAAATCGCGCAAGATCGGTCTGTTCGAAGAAGCTGATGGAGGGACGATCTTTCTCGATGAAATCGGTGAGATGGATATGAATCTGCAGGTGAAACTGCTGCGGGTTCTCGAAGATCGGAAAATTAGACGGCTCGGGGGAACGCGCAACATCGATATCGACGTCAGGGTGATCGCTGCGACGAATCGAGATTTGAAGGAAGCCCTTGAGCAGAAGGCTTTTCGAGAAGATCTCTACTACCGCTTGAACGTTTTTCCTATCCACGTTTCACCGTTACGCGAGAGACGTGAGGATATCCCGGCCCTCCTCGAACTCTTTCTGAAACATTTCAGCAGTGCGTTCAATAAGGATATTCGCGAGATCTCCAGGGACGCACTTGACCTGCTCATGCGCTACCACTGGCCCGGCAATGTGCGTGAATTGCGCAATGTGGTTGAGCGGATCTGCATCATGAATGACCGGCAGACCCTTCTGTCCGACTGCCTGCCGCGTGAAATATGGGGCGAAGAGCCGCTCAAGGAGACCCCTTTCACATATCAGGTTCCTCCCGAAGGTCTTCTCTTTGAAGAGATCGTTGAACAGGTGGAGAAAAGCCTGATCAGTCAAGCTGTACAGATGACAGGCGGCAATGTGGCTAAAACGGCGCGTCTGCTCAGTTTGCCGAGGGGGACCCTGCGCTACAAAATGGAGAAGTACGGGTTGGTCGAAACCGTGTAACATGCTTGAATCTCTCCGTTCTCAGGCATTGCTGACGGGAAATACGGATGCAGGTATAAGGCCTCGCGACAAGGTGACCGTCTGTGCAACGTCAACGCATCATCATCGATGGGATTGTCCAAGGGGTTGGTTTCCGGCCCTTCGTTTACCAACTAGCTGCCCGTTTGGGGGTCGTCGGTTGGGTGCGCAACGATGCGCGTGGTGTGACCATCGAAGCGCAGGCTGCCCCGGCGATTTTGGAACAGTTCTGTCTCGCCCTTCAGCAGGATAAGCCCCCTCTGTCAGTTATCAATAATTTTTCCAGCGCAAATCTCCCCCCTGTCTCCGAGGCCGGTTTTACAATACAAGCCAGCCAGAACGAAACCGGTTCGCTTGCGGGAGTTCCGCCGGACACCTTCGTTTGTGATGACTGCCTTGCCGAACTGTTTGATCCGACCGATCGGCGCTACCGTTATCCTTTCATCAACTGCACCAACTGCGGACCACGCTATTCGATTATTACCGGCATTCCTTACGATCGACCCTTGACGACCATGGCAGACTTTTCCATGTGTTCTGCATGCCGCCTGGAATACGAATCTCCGGATGACAGGCGTTTCCATGCCCAGCCGAACGCCTGTCCCGACTGCGGTCCGCAGTTGTCGCTGGTCGACAGCCACGGTTCTTGCCTCGATGGCTGCGACCCGCTGGCGGAGACCGTGCAGGCACTGCTCGAGGGCCGGATTGTCGCAATCAAGGGTCTCGGTGGTTATCACTTGGCGGTGGATGCCAGCAACGCTGCGGCCATCCGCGAATTACGCCGCCGCAAACTGCGCGACGAGAAACCTTTCGCTATCATGTCGCGCGATCTCGATCAGGTCAGCCGTTACGCATATTTCAGCCCTGCGGAGGCGAAGCTGCTGAGTGGAGTCGAGAGGCCGATTGTCCTGCTGCAGAAAAAAGCCACGACCCTGCTGGCGGACGAAGTCGCCCCGGGCAACCGCTTTGTCGGAGCGATGCTGCCTTATACGCCGCTGCATCACTTGCTGTTCGAAAAACATTTCCTGGCACTGGTTATGACCAGCGCCAACCTCTCCGACGAACCGATTGCGTATGAAGATGAGGAGGCCTGTTCGCGGCTTGCAGGGATTGCCGACCTGTTTTTGCAGCACGATCGAAGAATACACACCCGGACGGATGATTCCATTATGCGTGTCATGGCTGACCGGGCGACGATGATACGCCGTTCTCGCGGGTTTGTCCCCAGGGGAATAGCCCTGCCTGCAGAGCAGGCCAGCGTCCTCGGGGTCGGAGCGGAACTGAAAAATTGTCTCTGCCTGACCCGGGCCGACCGCGCTTTTCTCAGCCAGCACATTGGCGATCTCAAGAACCTGGAGGTTTACGAGGCGTTTAAAAGGACGGCCGACCACCTGCAGTCGATCCTCGAAGTTCGGCCCGAAATCGTTGCGCACGATCTCCACCCTGATTACTACTCAACCTGCTTTGCAGAGGAAGAATGCGGGTTGCCGACTGTGGCGGTCCAGCATCATCATGCCCACCTGGCAAGCTGCCTGGCAGAGCATGGACGGACCGGACCGGCCATCGGTGTCATTTTCGATGGACTCGGTTATGGTCCTGACGGGACATTGTGGGGTGGTGAGTTCCTGGTCGGTGATCTGTGCGACTTCGAACGTTTCGGGCATTTCCGCTATGTTGCGATGCCTGGTGGTGACCTGGCAACCCGTGAACCCTGGCGCATGGCGCTGGCTTGTCTGCAAGCGGCGTTTGGCGAGATTCCAGATACTGATACGGCCCTGTATGGAATTGACACGACCGAATGGCAGTTGGCTGGAGAAGCGGCCAGGCTGGGCGTAAACTCGCCGCTGACATCCAGCTGTGGCCGCCTGTTCGATGCCGTGGCAGCCTTGCTCGGGATCCGCCGCAAAGTCAGCTATGAGGGACAGGCTGCCCTGGAGTTGGAAATGCTGGCTGACCCGAAAGCGGAAGATCTTTTGTCGTACGATCTGATCAAGGATGGAGAGACCATGGTTTTTGATTTTCTGCCGCTGATCCGGGACATTGTAAAACTCCGTGACCAGGGTGTGCCTGCGGCGGTCATTGCCGGACAGTTTCATGTGACC